>NZ_APGP01000007.1:0-28943 GCF_000404025.1 Caldicellulosiruptor sp. F32 | reverse complement strand
TGTAAGGTACCTGTATTTTGACCTGCCAGCTACGGTTTTGGGTAAGAAAATTAAGGAAGTCAGGATAGTGCCAAGGCTGGGTGGTAGATGGTTTGAGATTGAGTATGTGTATGAAGATAAGCAGCAGCTGAGTATTTTTGATTTGAGCAGGTATTTAGGGGTAGACTTAGGGCTTGACAATTTTGCGGCGGTGGTTGATACCATCGGGACTGCCTTTTTGATAGAGGGCAGGTTTCTAAAATCAGTCAACCGATGGTACAACAAACAAAGAGCAAGACTTCAGTCGATTTACAGCAAGCAAGGGATAAAATGTGGCAGAAAACTTGCTTTAGTTTCTCGCAAAAGGCAGCATATAATTGACAACTTTTTGAATCAAGCTGTGAGTTTGATAATCAAGCACTGTTTGGACAATCAAATAGGTACAGTAGTTGTTGGCAGAATGAAAGGTATAAAGCAGGGGATAGAGCTTGGAGTTATAAACAATCAAAATTTTGTGGGGATACCGTATGACAAGTTCAAGAGGAAGCTAAAATCAAAGTGCATGTATTATGGTATAAGGTATGTGGAAGTGGATGAGAGCTATACATCACAAAGATGTAGCAGGTGTGGGCAGGTTAGCAAAAGTAGCAGAAGATACAGGGGATTGTATGTATGCAAGAATTGTGGGTATGTAGTAAATGCGGATATAAATGGAGCGATAAATATACTTGTGAAAGTAGCTGGTGAGTCTGCGAAGAAGCAGATAACCAGTAGTGGGTGTGTGAACCACCCTGTGAGAATAAGGGTAGCTTAAGATGCTACCAAACTTCTCACAAAAACCTCTACCTCTATAGGTGGACGGTGGTTCACGGTAATGGAAATATTGAAGTTACATTCAATGTAAAAGTTCCAGCTGGGACAGATGATGATATTATCTATTTGGCAGGTTCGCTTGGAAAAGCTGGACTTTCTGACTGGAATCCAGGAGATAAGGATGGAGCAATAGAACTTGTAAGATTGCAAGACGGAACATATACTGTGACTGTGAAACTTAACGCAGGTGATACATTCGAATACAAATACACAAGAGGTAGCTGGTCTACAGTCGAGAAAGGTGCAAATAAAGAAGAGATAGAGAACAGAAAACTAACAGTTACAGATGAAGGCGGCGGAAAGATGACAGTCAACGACACGGTTTTGAACTGGGCTGATAAATGATAATGTTTAGTCTCTAATAGAGGCTGGTACTTTATTTAAAAGTGCCAGCCTCACACATTTTGTGTAAGCAACACTTTTTGCATTCAGGTTTTTTATTCTTACAAATCTCTTTACAGTGTTTTACAATAAGTGCATGAAACTCGTTGAACAAAGATGTTTGAGGTTCTAAATTTTCCATAATAATAGATTGCAGCTGGTTATATTCAATTTTTTCACTTTCTATCAAGCCAAGCCTGAGAAAAAGCCTTTTTGTATAAGCGTCAACAACAAAAATAGGCTTCTCTGCTCCATATAGTATTATACTGTCAGCAGTTTCATATCCTATACCTTTCTGTGAGAGCAATTTTTCTCTCAGTTCTGAAATTTCAAGGCTGAATAGTTTATTCAAGTCAGAGTTAAATTCATTTTTTAAAAAACTGCAAAAATCTTTTAATCTTTTAGCCTTTTGATTGTAATAACCTGTTGGTCGAATCAGCTCTGCTAAAATTTCATCAGAAGTTTGTAAAATTCCTTCAATTGACAGAATATTTGCTTTCTTGAGATTGAAAATAGCCTTTTGGACAGAGCTCCACGATGTATTTTGAGTCAAGATTGCTCCAACAACCATTTCAAACTTTGTTTCAGCTGGCCACCAGTTCTGAGGTCCCCAAAATTCGTATAGCCTTTGGAATATTTCATATAACTTCCGAGAAAGATTTACATCTTTTGGTCGGAAAGAGCCTTTTTCGGAGTTCATATGTCTGTCTTTACTCTTCTCCTTTCTTCATGACAGTAAATTTGTAGACAGATTTTAAAAAGACATTGAAAAAATCATTTGAATGGTTTCCCTTTATAATGGAAAATAGAGAATACTCATCAGGAGTCTTACTTCTATCCACATAAAGTGTCAAAACAATCATTTCTCCTTCAATCATCGAGGAATTTTTGGCTTTCGCAACTTCTTCAAGCGGATAGAACATCACAGCAGCGTTTATATATTTTGACGAAAGGTCAATTTTCTCAATGTAGATGTCATATACTCCTGCTTCAAATAAATTTGATTCCAAAATCTGTTGCTTTATAAATTTTATCACTGGATTATAATACTTCATCTCTGATGGAGAGACTTTATTCTTGTAAGAGATTTTCTGCGATGAGGTCCCATCCGAATTTTTACTGCTTACAATGTAAATGGCATCTGAAACCTTTTCTACTGAAGTACTAGTGTACACTGTTGAATATACATTGTTTAACTGGCTACCTTTTTTTGTAGTTTCTTTGCTGGCTGAGGTAATGTAATACTGTCTCTGATTGTTTGGAGAAGATATCTTTTTAGTTTGCTGGGTATTGTCCACAACAGCCCAGATAATGTACATAGGAACAAGCAAAAAAGCCAAGATTGTAAAGAACTTGACTAATGCTTTATTCATTTCATATCAGACCTCAAATAATTTCTTTATGTAATTAAATTATAAAGTATTTTTTGAGAAAAATCAGTAGCTAAAAGTAAAGAAAAAACTATAGTTAAAAGCTTTCCTCACAAAACTCACAAATATCTTGTTTCAAAATCAGCAATACGTACAACAATTTTTTTACAAATTAGCCTCTCCGTATTTAATGACTTTATATTTAGATGTACTAATTTAATAAATAAGTCAAAATGGACAATAAAAATTTTTGGCGATATAATATAATTAGTTTATTTAATAAACAAACAAAAAGGAGTGATTGGTGTGAAGAGTTTTAAAAAGTGGATTGCTTTGTTTTTAGGATTTGCTTTTGCCTTCAGTGTATGCTTCGTATCAGTTTATTCTGAAAAGGCTTTCAGTAGGTCCACAACAGGAAGTACAAAGAAGATTGTATTCTGGCACATTCAGACAAACGAAGATGCAAAGAAAGTTATTCAAAAGGCGGTTGACCGCTTTATGGCAGCAAACCCTGGGGTAAAAGTGGAAGTTGTTCCTCTACAAAATGATGCATTCAAGACAAAATTGAAAATTGCAATGGGTGCAAACCAAGCTCCAGATGTTTTCCCAACATGGGGTGGTGGACAGTTCTATGAATATGTCAAGAGTAGGAAGGTAAAAGATATAACTGCTTATATGAATGAGAAGAACTACAAAAACAGGTTCTTAGATGGTGCTATTAGCATGGTAACATTTGATAATAAGATTTGGGCTGTTCCGGTTGAAAATGTGGCAATAGCAATTGTTCTATATAACAAAGAAATCTTCAAAAAATATTCTCTGAAGGTTCCAACTACTTATGATGAACTATTAAACATTGTTAAAAAACTGAAGGCAAAAGGAATAGCTCCATTTGCTTTAGCGAACAAGACGAAATGGCCTGGTTCAATGTTTTACATGTATCTTGTTGACAGATTAGGAGGTCCTTCAGTTTTTGAAAAAGCAGCTACCAGAAAAGGCGGAAGCTTTGAAGACCCTGTATTTATCAAGGCGGGAGAGATGCTACAAGAACTTGTTAAGTTAGGAGCATTTGCAAAGGGATATAATGGACTTGACTATGATACAGGGCAATCAAGAATGCTTTTGTATGCAGGCAAGGCTGCTATGGAACTCATGGGTTCATGGGAGATTTCTGTTATAAAGAGCGAAAATAAGAAGTTTTATGATAACAATTTAGATTTCTTCCCATTCCCGGCAATCAAGGGTGGTAAAGGCGATCCAAACAATGTTGTTGGAACCTTGGGTGACAACTTCTATGCAATTTCAAGTAACAGTAAATACCCAAAAGAGGCATTCAGAATGATTCAGTACTTAATTGATGACCAGTCTGTAAAGGAAAGAATTCAGCTTGGAAGAATTCCTCCTGTAAAAGGTGTAAAGCTAAATGATCCAAAACTTCAGAAATTAAATAGCATAGTAAGTAAGGCAAAACATGTGCAGCTGTGGTATGATCAATATCTGCCACCACAATTGGCTGAGGTTCACAAGGATACATGCCAGGCAATGTTTGGACTTACAATGACACCAAAGGCTGCAGCACAAAAGATGGAGAAAACAGCTAAAGAAGTATTTGGTAAGTAAATAGGTGGGAAATTTAAAAGCATTGGTTCCCGCCCTAAAAGGGAGGGAACCAATGTTGTTTAATAAAAAAACTGTTTTTTTCAAGGTGAAGGGCAGAATTCTTGAGGAGGTTTTTGCTGATGACCAACACAAAAGTACAAAGTATTTTAGAAAAGGTCGGCATATTACTGTTTTTGCTTCCCACATTAATTCTTATGGGTATATATATAGTCTATCCAATTATAATGTCTTTTTGGTTAAGTTTTTACGAGTGGGACGGAATTTCGCCAAAAAAAGAATTTGTAAAGTTTAAAAATTGGTCAGCTCTTTTTACTGACAGTGTCTTTTGGCATTCGTTAACTAACAATATAAAAATAATAATACTCTCTCTTTTGATACAAATTCCGCTTGCTATTTTAATTGCAGTCATAATAGACAGAGGTGGCAAAAAATTTGATATTTTCAAATCTCTCTTTTACTTACCTATGCTGATGTCCTCAGTTGCAATAGGTGTTCTTTTTAAGTATGTTTATGACCCTCAATTCGGTTTAATTTCTGCAATTTTAAATTTACTTCACTTAGAGAATTTTGCCAAAGATTGGCTTGGAGACCCTTCAATAGCGCTATACTCCGTAATTGCTGTTATATGCTGGCAATACATTCCGTTTTACATGATATTCTTTATAGCTGCTATATCAAATATTCCTCAAGAGCTTTATGAAGCAGCTAAAATAGATGGTGCAACGCAAACTCAATATTTTTGGAAGATTGAGATACCTCTACTGCTACCTTCAATAAAAACAGCATGTATACTTTCATTAATTGGGTCTTTGAAATATTTCGATTTGATATACGTTATGACAGAAGGCGGACCAGCTGGAGCAACTGAGCTTATGGCAACATACATGTACAAAAATGCCTTTGCTTCATTTAAAATGGGCTATGGCAGTACAATAGCTTCAGCAATGTTCATCATTATAACGACTGCAGGAATTATTGCATACTTTGCAACAAGACAAAAAGAAGCTTGACCAAAAAACACTAACTGCTTAAAGAAATAGAGGTGAAAAGAGAAATGGGAATGAAAAAGGAAATAAAAAAGTGGTTTATAGTTTTCTTAATTGTGTGGGTTCTGATTGCTGACTTGCCGTTTTTATTTATGGCTTTTACATCTTTCAAAACTCAAATGGATTTGCTAACAGGAGCGGTTTGGGAATTACCTAAGCAGCCAACGTTTAGTAACTACTTGACAGTTTTCAAAGGCAACTTTGTTTCGTATTTCAAAAATAGTGTCATTGCTGTTTCGCTATCTGTGGTTCTTATTTTGCTCATTTCGTCAATGGCTGCATACGTGTTTGCAAGGACTAAATTTAAGCTCAATAGTGCATTGTATTCTCTAATTATAGCAGGAATGGCAATTCCTATTCATGTAACTTTGATTCCTATTTATCTTTTGACAAAGAGGATAGGAGTTTATGACAACATTTTCGGTTTAATTGGACCGTATGTAGCTTTAAGTCTTCCTATGTCAGTATTCATCTTAACAGAATTTATGAGAGAAATTCCTGTTGAACTTGAAGAAGCAGCCAAAATTGATGGATGTAGCTTTTTTAGAATTTACTCTGATATAATCCTTCCGCTTTCAAAGCCTGCACTCATTACTGTAGCAATCTACAATGGTACTTATTTATGGAATGAATTTATATTTGCTCTTGTGCTGACAAGCAGTCCATCAAGGAGAACTTTACCTTTGGGTATTTGGGATTTCCAAGGTCAATATGGTTCAGACATTCCAGCTATAATGGCGTTTTTGACATTATCACTTTTGCCGATGCTAATAGCTTATGTCTTAGGTCAAGACAAGATTATAAAAGGCATGATGGCAGGTGCTGTAAAAGGTTAAAATGTTTTAATGAAGAATATTTCATGAACATAAAGTTTTGAGTTATAATAATTTCCAAACACATTTTAAAAAAGGACATGAAGAAATGGGCAATCATACATTACTGAAACAAATCAATAAACTGTTAGTTTTAAAAACTATACTGGATAACAAGACAATCTCAAGAGCAAAGATTTCGAGACTTGTAGATTTAAATAAAGCCACTGTTTCAAATTTGACAGATGAGCTTATAAAAGAAGGGTTTGTTATAGAAAAAGGTTATGGTCATTCGAAAGGTGGAAGAAGGCCGGTTTTACTTGAGGTAAATAAAAATGTTGGGCTCATAATTGGGATTGACCTTGGAGTAAACTATATTCACTTGGTTTTAACAAACTTTATTGGCGAGATAGTTTGGGAGAAGAGCGTAAACATTAGACTTGGGGAAACTCAAGAAAGAATTTTGGAGGTTCTTTATGAATTAATTAGCGAGGCCATAAAAGTGGCTCCACAGACACAAAAAGGAATTTTGGGTATAGGCATAGGAGTCCCAGGTATTGTTGAAAAAACCTCAGGCACAGTCCTTATTGCTCCTAATCTCCGATGGAAAGATGTACCTTTAAAAGCAATGGTTGAAGAGAGATTTAATCTACCAGTTTACATTGACAATGAAGCAAACGCAGGTGCTTTGGGTGAAAAGTGGTTTGGTGACTGGGGCGATGTTTCTCACCTTGTATATGTGAGTGTTGGCATAGGAATTGGTGCTGGTATTGTCATTGGCGATGAGATTTACAGAGGTGCAAAAGGATTTGCGGGAGAGGTTGGGCACACAACTATTGATTTTAATGATAACGTATGTAGTTGTGGCAATGTGGGCTGCTTAGAGAATTTTGCTTCAGAAAGGGCACTTTTGAGTCTTATTCAAAAAATTGTTGAAAGCGGCTGGGAGGATGAGTATATAAACAAAAAGAATGTTGATAAATTGGATGCAAGTTACATAATAGATTCTGCAAAACTGGGAAGCAAGGTTGCATTGCACGCTATAAAAGATATTGCTAACAAGCTTGGAATAGGTATTGCAAATTTGGTCAATATATTTAACCCAGATATAGTTATAATAGGTAATAAAGCCTCGTTTATGGGAGAATTGTTTTTAGAAGAACTACGAAGGGTTGTTTACAAAAGATCATTTGTTACACAATACCATCATGTGAGGGTTGAAGTTTCAAAGCTAAAAGACAGAGCTTGCGTTTTAGGTTGTGTTGCAATGGTGATTTCTGATATGCTTGCATTTCCTGATTATGTTTAAAAAGCAAACTTTAAAAAGGAGTGTTTATATGGTAGTTAGAAGGTTAAAAAGTCGAAAGTTAGGTTTTATTCTTGCTTTGTTGTTTGTAATAAGTAGTATTGTACCTTTAAAATTTATAACTTATTCATCTGCCGAGCAGGCAAGTTCAAAAAAGAAATACACTGAGTACAACTTTGAAGGCAAAAGTGTGTCTCCATTAGTAAAATATCCTTCCAGTGTAACTTTAAAGATTTCAAATTCTGCTCGTGCAGAAGGTCTTTATTCAGTACTGGTATCAGGGAGAAAAAATGTAAGTGATGGAGTTGTAGTTGATATTACAAAACTTTTAGACTTCTCAAGAGAGTATGAAATTTCTTTTTATGCAATGCAGGCTACAAAAAAGCTTCAAAGAATTTCTGCAACCTTAGAGATTTTAGATTCAAGTGGTAAAAACCAACTTATTGTTGCTGAAAAGGTGTTATTGCCAAACATATGGACAAGGGTAAGTGGAAAAATCCAGGCCTATAATTATAAGAAGGCTAAGAAAATTAATTTGATTGTAAATATGCCAACAAGCAAAAGCGATTCTTTTTACATTGACCTGCTTGCAATAAAGGATTTAGAAACCGCTTATATTCTCAAACAGGAGAATTTTGAGAACAAAAATACTGGCGGCTTTTTGCCCGAAGATAAAAACTGCAAGATAGCACTCACAAAAGACAAAGCTTACAGCAGCACTTACAGCCTAAAGGTTCAGCCATCTCAAAAGAGCAAGAATGGAAAGATTCTCTTTCCAATAAGGGGCTTGCTCCAGAAAGGTAGAACATATGATTTTTCAGTGCTTGTCTACCAAGACAGTTCAGAACCTGTTAGTTTCTTAGCAGGGATAAAAATAAACGATGGAAAGTCGACAAAAGAGATTGTTTTGACAAAACAGAACGTCACACCTAAAAAGTGGACAGAGCTATTTGCAACTCTTGACCTTGATACCAAGTTTTCTGCGAAAGATGTTAACTTTTTTGTAAAGCCAGCAGTTGCGATACCTTATTATATAGACCTTTATTCCATCACTGATGAAAATTGGGGGCAGCCTATACCAGATTATAATCTACCCTCACTTTGTGAAAAATACAAAAACTATTTCAAGATTGGAGTTGCTGTGCCGTATAGGGCTTTGACAAATCCAGTTGATGTAGAAGTGATAAAAAGACATTTTAACAGTATAACACCAGAAAACGAGATGAAACCAGAAAGCCTTCAACCTTATGAAAGTGGTTTTAATTTCAGCATTGCAGATGAATATATAGATTTTTGCAAGAAGAATAATATCTCATTACGGGGGCACACTCTTGTTTGGCATCAGCAAACTCCAAGCTGGTTTTTTACAAATCCTGAAACAGGTGAAAAGCTGACAAATAGTGAAAAAGACAAAAAGATACTTTTAGACAGGTTAAAAAAGCATATCCAGACAGTTGTTGGAAGGTATAAAGGAAAGGTGTATGCATGGGATGTTCTAAATGAAGCAATTGATGAGAACCAGCCAGATGGATATAGAAGAAGCGACTGGTACAATATCTTAGGGCCAGAGTACATTGAAAAGGCATTTATCTGGGCACATGAAGCAGACCCAAATGCAAAACTTTTTTACAATGACTACAGCACTGAAGATCCATATAAAAGAGAGTTTATATACAAACTAATTAAAAATCTAAAAGCAAAAGGTGTGCCAATTCATGGGGTAGGGCTTCAGTGCCATATTTCACTTGACTGGCCAGATGTAAGTGAAATCGAGGAGACCATAAAGCTTTTTAGCAAGATTCCAAGGCTTGAGATACATTTTACAGAGATTGATATAAGTATTGCAAAGAATATGATAGAGGGTGATGATGCGTATACCCGTTACCTTCTAATTGAACAGGCCAAAAAATTAAAAGCAATTTTTGATGTTTTAAAGAAGTACAAAAATGTAGTTACAAGTGTTACCTTCTGGGGGTTAAAAGATGATTACTCATGGCTAAAAGGCGACTATCCACTTTTATTTGACAAAGATTATCAACCAAAGTTTGCGTTCTGGAGCCTGATTGACCCATCAGTTGTGCCAGAAGAGTAAAAAGCTAATTATTGACTAAAATTTCAAAACTTCATATAATAAAGATTGAAAGAAAAAGTGAATATAGAGGCGATGGAGTTCGCCTTAAATTGCCACAAGAAGTTCAAATACCTTGTGGCTGATAACTCCTGTCCGTATAAGATGCGGGCAGGAGTTTTTTGCTTTCTTAAAGAGTTTTAAGCCTTTTTGTAGGCTTTGGGGGGATGGACCTTGGATATTGTGTATTTTGAAATGATAGAAAACTTCAGAGAAGATAAGTGTATAATTTGCTATTTAAAAAACAAGGCAATGAACAAATTCTTTGACGATTTTCTGTACGAATCTGTAAATGATTATAGTCTGCGTGACAAAATCAGAAAAGGAGGAATATGTCCGGCGCATGCAAGAAAGTTAGAGTCGTTAGGTGATGTGCTTGCCCATGCCATTATATATTCAGACTTGCTAAGTAATTTTAAAAACAACCACCATATTGAGATATTGCCTCGAAAAAAGAAAGCTAAAGAACAAAATATGTGTGTCTTTTGTGAAAAGGAAAATGGCTTTGAAGATACCTACACAAGAGCGTTTTCTTCCTTTTTTGCTACCCAGTCTCAATTTAAGTCTGCATTTGCTGAAAGAGGCTTTATATGTCAAAGGCACTTAAATCAAGTTTTGGAGAAGACAACTTCTATATCTGTTCAAAAGGAACTTTGGTTAGTTATGGGGGCTAAGATAGACAAAATCTTGCATCATCTTGAAAAGATAAAAGAAAAAAATGACTATCGGAACATTCACATCAACTACACACCTGATGAAATCAGGGCATGGCACATGGCTGTTGAGTTTGTGGCAGGTGCGCAGTAGGTTCATTGTCAGGCAGGCAAATACTTTGCGATGACGCTGTAATGAGGTAAAATGGGGTATAGCCAAAATGTGCTAAAAAGAGTTGTAAAATGAAAAGTTAACTTTATAAAATTATTGTTTGAATTAAGATAAGAGGATACCAGCTTAAAACTTTATTAATGCCCCTTTTTCATATGTATTTACTTAATAGCCCAGCACATAAGATTTTTGATTTTATGTACGTTTAAATAATTGACAAAAAGGCAAAATTTGATACAATATATGAAGTAGTAATTTTTGAAAGGACTTTAAAAATAAACCTGTGTGAAAGGAGATTTAAACAGATGAGAAAAAGGCTAGTTGTTGTCTTATTTATTTTTTTATTTTTACTGATAGAAAAGAGTATTACATATGCTAATAATAGTATAGAAATTACCAATATTGAGTATGGAATTGACAACAAAGTAAATTTATACAATTTAATTGAGCTTAAGATAACCCTGCAAAACAAAAGTCAAGACTACTTCAAGGGCAAAATTTCTGTTGAATGGTGGGAGCCCAAAAATGATGCATTTGCCACTCCGGTAGCTTCAAGACCAAAGGAAAAAAAGTTTAGTTTTTCAAAGGAATTTGAGCTTGCAGCAAATTCAAAAAAGTCTATTATTCTTCCAATGTGTTTTGGCGACACAATATATTCTGCAACATATGTTAAAATTTACAATTCAAAAGGAGATGTGATTTTAAGCAAGCAGATAGCCCCACCTAAGAAAGTATATAATTTGAGCATTGGTCTTCTTTCAGACCAAAAGGATATAGTAAAATATCTGATAAAGCCATCTCAACAAGCAACAAGAAGTGTCACTGTGGTTTTATTGGATAGTTCAAATTTTCCTATAACCTCATCGTTATTAGAGAGATTTGATACCATAATAATTCATAATTATAAAACTTCAAATCTTTCTGCTGATCAATACAGAGCGTTAAAAAATTATATTATTAGAGGTGGCAAGTTAATTATATTCTTGGGCGAAAATTATCAAAAGAATTTGTCAATTTTTAAAGATAACTTTTTAGAAGGGAAAATTATGGGTATTAAAAAGGGAGATATCAGTCTTAATATAGATGAACAAAAGCTCAATTATACCTCAGTGGAGGCGAATGAAGAAAATTCAGAAGATATTGTCTTAAATAATGCAAGATTTGTGGATTTTGTTTTAAAAGATGGAGAAAAGATAAGTCAGTTGCATATTCAGCGAAAGATAATTGGCAATGGTGTTGTGCTGGTAACCTCATTTGACCCATTTGAATTGGACATACCGGCAGAAAAGAGAGATAAATTATTAGGGTTTCTACTACAAAGTTGTTATTCTGAATATTCAAAGCTTTTTCAAGGGATTATTACAAATTCTACCTCTTACTCCTTGGGTGTAAGTAACTCAATTTACAATTTAGCAGTAAACGTAAAATGGCCTCAGAATGGTTTGATAATTATTTTGATAGTTATATACATTTTTGTAATTAGCTTTGGGAACTATTTGATACTAAAAAAGTTTAATAGACGTCACCTTACATGGCAATTTATATTGTTTGGAAGTATAGTTTGGACAGGAGTTATATTTGGTGTTGCTAATGTGTATAAAATTAAACAGCCAAGCATTACAGAAACAAACTTTATTGTTTACAACACCGACAGGAAAGGATATATAGTGAACAAGTATTACCAGATTTTTACTCCAATTAAGAGTAGCTTAGAAGTTGAAAGTGCTAACAGTCAAAAGATAGAGCCATTGGTCAAATCTTTCAAAGCATTTGTTGTGAACTTGGATTATGCAGATGATTTTGAGTATTATCCATGGGAAAAGATTATCTTTAAAAATGTTCCAGCATTTTCTGTAAAGTTTGTAAGGAACTTGGAAACTTATGAACTTCCCAGTCCTTTAGTTGAGATGAAATTAAATTTAAAGGATATTTTAAAACCATCTGTAGAGATAGAAAATAAATCAAACTATGAAATTAACCATTTGTTTGTATTTTTGTCTAACAACATGGCTTATGTAGAGAATCTAAAACCCTATGCTAAGGTTGTAAAGTCCTTTTCAAATATAGGCACTGATATTGCAAATGGAATTAGAAACCAGCTTTATAATTTTAGCAAGAACAGACAATTAAACTATATGTACATTAATAGGTTAGCAGACCTTTGTATAACATCTATACCAGAAAATAATTATTCAACTTTTTATGCAATAGGTTATATCAAAAATTTCAATGATTCGCAGTTAAAAGTAAATTCTAAATTGGTGAAGACCAGAGGTGAAGCAATTTTCAGAGTTGACATAAAACCAACGTGGGTTGTTGATGGAAAAATGGTTATTCCTTATGGCATTTTAGTTCCGGCAATTATTAAAAATACATTCCAAAATTCAACTTCCTACGGAACAGGTGTTCAAGTATATTATTATGGAAAAGGAGAGATAGAGATAGAATACAACATTGCAAGTGTTTTAGAAGATATTAAAAAGGTCTCGGTTAGAAATGATTCATTGTATGGGAGAAATAATGTAAATGAATTTATTTACAACTTCAAAAGCAAGAAATGGGATAGAGTTGATTTGAGCAAGGCCATCTTAATTTCAGAAAGTGATTTTGGCAAATATCTTTATAGAGGAAAATTACGCATTAAAGTAGTTGGATTTGATAATTCTTCAGTTGCAAGCATTCCTCTTATTTCTGTAGAAGGTGGTGTAAAATAAAAATGCCGCTTTTGGAGATAGAGGGTTTGACAAAGTTTTATGGGAAGAAAAAGGCTGTTGACAATCTTTCGTTTTCGGTTGAAGAAGGTCAAATATTTGGATTTGTTGGTCCAAATGGTGCTGGAAAAACAACAACAATGAAGATTATGTGCGGGCTTTTAAGAGCAGACGGTGGATGTGTTAAAATTAATGGTATGGACATCTCCAAAAACTTAAGCAAAGTAAAGGCGCTAATTGGTTATATGCCTGACTTTTTTGGTGTATATGATAATCTTAAAGTGAATGAATATTTAGAATTTTTTGCCCACGCATACCGAATAAAAGGTACAAAAGCTCAAAAGATGATAGATGACCTTCTTGAACTTGTCCGCTTGACAGATAAAAAATATGACTTTGTTGACTCCCTTTCGCGTGGTATGAAACAGAGACTGTGTTTAGCACGATGTCTTATTCACAATCCTTTGCTTCTTGTGCTTGATGAACCGGCTTCTGGAATGGACCCGCAGTCAAGAATTGAGATGAAAGAGATATTAAAAAACCTAAAAGATATGGGAAAGACCATTATAATAAGTTCACATATATTACCAGAGCTTTCTGAACTTTGTACGCATGTTGGCATAATAAATCAGGGTAGGATGGTTGCTCAAGGCGATATTGCACAAATTACGATGTTAGCTCATGGAACAAAGAGGATAAAGGTAAGATTTGCAGAGGATTTTGAAGAAGCACTTACAGTATTTAAGGAATTTCCTGCTGTGTCGAATGTTCAGGTAATAGAAAATGGCTACATTTTGAGTTTTGACGGTGATGATAATGATATGTTCTTGCTTATAAAAGGCTTGATTGACAGGGGAGCAAGGGTATGTGAAGTAGGACTTGTTGAAGGCAGTTTGGAAGAGGCGTTTATGAAAGCAATTCAAGAGGTTGAAAACTGAGGATTTTATTAGGCAAAGGAGTGGTGAGGCTTTGCAAAGAGTAAATAAATTTTTAAACTCAATATTTGCAAATCCGATTGTTACAAAGGAGATAAAACAAAGAACAAGAAGCATAAAATTTGCTTTGACGCTGGCAGGATGGCTTTTATTGATAACAGTTTTTAGTTTTATTTTTTTGAAGAACTTTGCCAAGGAGTTTGATGAGGTTGAAATTTATAAAACTAATGCAATAGGCTTTCAGATATTTTTAATTATCCTTTTAACAGCTTTTTTTGGTATGCTGATGGTTATTTTAACCTCACAGGCAATAGCTAAGGAAAGAGAAAATCAGACTCTCGACATTCTTCTTTCAACTACCATGAGCAACTTTGAAATAGTAATAGGCAAGATGATTGCAGCGGCAGGTGAGGTTATAATTCTATTTTTTGCTACCTTTCCGGTATATGCTTTACTTTATCTTTATGGCCTTATGAAATTTCAAGATATATTGGGCATGTTTGTATATATCTTTGTGTTGATTTTATTTTATGGGTCCTTAGGGCTTTTAATGTCCACAGTGCTCAAAAAAAGTATTAGTGCAACAGTAGCGGTAATTGTCCTTGTAGTTGTTATAGTATTAACAAGTTATATTACAAAAGTTGCTTTGTCAGATGTAATTAGTGCTTTACCATCTCAGCCGACAAGGAAGGATGATTTGATAAAACTTTTGCTTACCTCTTTGAGCCCTCTTTTTGCGTTGGTAGAATATATATTTACCCAAATTGGAAGAGGCGACTTGTTTTTTACGTACGGTTATAAAGTAAAAGGTTACCAGGTTCACTTTTTGCTTTGTTTGATAGGAACATTTATTAACATAGCTCTTAGTAGTTACTTTTTAAATCCTTTAAGAAGAGGGTTTTTCAGAAAAAAAGCAAGGGCTAAAGGTGTTTGAAAATGAAAGATGGCGCAGAACTGATTTTGGAATTTTTAAAAAGAGTTCAAAAAAGGCAAATGTTTTGCATATTTTTATCTAAGCTCTGGATATTTGTTGTAATTTGTTCTGTGCAGAACTTAATAATAGAGATTTTGTCAAGAGTAGTACCAGTATATTTTAAATGGCATTTTCAAATAGGAATTAGTATATTTCTTTTTCTTGGTTATTTAATTTACATTATTAAAAGCAAGCTCTCGCTTGAAAAAACAGCACTCTTGATTGACAGCTTTGGATTTAAAGAGATAATTACAACTTCTTTAGAATTAATTGACAGCTATGATGAGATTTCTAAGTATGTAAAAAGCTCGGCTGCCCATATAATTAGAAACATAGATTTGAGAAAGCTTATAAAACCACAGTTTGATGTGAGAAAATGGGCAGCTGCTCTATTTGTAGTTTTGTCATCTGCAGTAATTCTTAGCATTCCCAATCCGAAGATGAAAGAGGCAGAAAGGCTGCACGTTTTGAATGTTGAGAAGAAAAATGAAATAAATAAAATTGAAGGTGTCAAAAAAGAGGTTTTTAAAAATCTAAAACTAAATGGCTTAGAAAAAAGAAAAATAGATGAAATTATCATGAAGATGAAAAAAGAGATAAAAATTGCAAAGTCCAAAGATGAAATGGAACTTGCAAAGCAGAAGGCGTGGTTTTTGCTTGAAAATTTGAAAAAGGAAAATTCAAAGAATTTTAAGCTTTTGTCTGCTGCAACCAGACTTCAAGATAATATTACTAAAGGCAAAAATTCAAATTCATCTTTATCAAATGGACAAAATACTACTTGGAAAGGTAATTCCAATAAAAAAGATTCTACTGGGAATTCCAAAACAAAAGCAAGGTCAATGGAAGAAACTGCTAGTAGCTCAGCAAGCAGTTCAAGTTTTTCACAAAATCAAGACAGCTCAAATGGCAGTGAACAGTCAAGTTTCAAAGGGCAACAAGACAGCAATAAAAGTGGGGCAAACACCGAGGGTCAAGGCAGTAAAGAAAGCAGATCAGAAAATAGCACAAGTAATGGACAAAACAACAACAATCTACCAGCAGGCAGTGGTAGCCAGACACAGACCGATAACACACAAAATGTGGGCAGTGGACTTGGCGCAGCAATTCCACGGACATCTTCTTTGGTATCACCACCGCAAATTTTTACAAAAAATCTACATGATATAAAGGCTTCAAACCAAGCTGTGCTTAATACTGGCAAGGAAAGTGGGAAAACGGTCCAGAAAGAGGGAATTGGGGAGAAAGGCCAAAAGCTTAACTTCAGCAGTGTTTTTTCAGAGTACAAAAAAGAGGCAAACGAGTATCTTGAAACTGATGAAGTTCCAGCATGGGCAAAAGAGATAACAAAGAGGTATTTTGAAAGCTTAGAAAGTTCGAGGTGAGATGGATTTGATTTTACAGAATATTGAATATACAATGGAAGTTTTAAACAAAATAGAAGGTGAAATTACCAAAGTCATAATTGGGCAAAAAGATATTATAAGAAAGGTCTTAATTGCTATCTTCTGCGGCGGAAATGTTCTTTTAGAGGGTCTGCCAGGCGTGGGAAAGACTCATTTGGTAAAGTCAATTGCAAAAGTTTTAAACCTCAAGTTTTCCAGAATACAATTTACTCCTGATTTAATGCCAGCAGACATTGTGGGTACAAATATAATTTCCAAAGACAAAGATGGTTTTTTAAATTTTACATTTCAAAAAGGTCCGATATTTGCTAATATCATTTTGGCTGATGAGATAAACAGAGCAACACCAAAAACGCAATCGGCATTATTAGAAGCCATGCAAGAAAAAACCGTCACTGTTATGGGCACAACTTACAAGCTTGATGAGCCGTTTTTTGTGCTTGCAACGCAAAATCCTCTTGAACAGGAAGGGACATATCCACTTCCTGAAGCACAGCAGGATAGGTTCATGTTTAAAGTGGATGTTCCACTTCCTGGCTTTGATGAGATGATTGAAATTGTCAACCTGACAACTGAAAGTCAAATGCCAGAGCCAAATAAAATAATTGAGGCACAAGAGATAATTCAAATTGGTGAGATAATCAGAAAAGTACCGATTGCAAGGCCTGTTTTGGAGTATGCTGCAAGGCTGGTTCTAAGTACACAGCCACATATAGATCAAAATGAGATTGCAAAAAAATACTTGAGGTTTGGAGCAGGTCCAAGGGCTTTGCAGCACATTGTCTTAGGTGCAAAGGCAAATGCACTATTTGAAGGAAGGCCGAATGTTGCATTTGACGATATTAAAAGTTTGGCTAAAAGCGTTCTTTGCCACAGAATTGGGCTTAACTTTGAGGCAATCTCAGAAGGTAAAAAACCTGCTGATATTGTTGAGGAGATTTTGCAAAGTCTTAAAGAATGGTAAAAAAGGTTATAAGCAAAAGTGGTGATATTTTAATGCTTGGCGGACTTGTTGATGACAAGCTTCTTGCAAGTATCAGCAATTTGAAGTTCAAATTTAATATAAGTATAACTTCGCAATTTGAAGGTCAGCAGAAAGCAAAAGGGCGAGGGAATTCCCTTGAGTTCAGTGACCATCGGGAATACATACCGGGTGATGACCTTAGAAGGGTGAATTTTAAGATATATGCAGCAACTCAAAGGCTTTATGTTAAACTTTTTGAGCAAGAAAGACAAACAACATATAATTTTTTTATTGATATGTCAAAATCAATGGACTTTGGTAGCAGCACAAAAAAGGGTGATATGGCAAAAGCGCTTGTTGCATGCCTTTGTTATATTGCTTTGTCGCAACTTGATGGTGTCAATATATTTTTGGTCAAAGAGGACCATATTTTGCACTCAGGTCATTTAAAAAGCAAGCAAAGTTTCGCAAAGATTGTAAAGTTCTTAGAAGATGCACAATTTGAAGGTTTAGCAAATTTTGATAATATCAAAAATGTCTTTATTCCGCGAAAAAGTATTTCATTTATCTTTTCTGACTTTTTATTTGAAGGTGCAGAGGATGTTTTGAAAATTCTTTTGAGTAAATCTTCGTTTGTATATTGCTGTCAGGTGTTAGACAGGCTTGAAGCATTTCCTCAATTTGATTATTCATTTTGCGAGCTTATTGACAGTGAAAGTAATAAAAAGGTCAATATTGAGATTTCTGATACCTTAATCAAATGGTATCAGCAAGAGTTAAGAAATCTTCAAAAGCTATTAAAAGAGCTGGTTCAAAAAGCAAATGGAAGGTTTTATGAGATTTTGACATCTGATAATCTAAATAAAATCTTGTTTGGGATGGTTGGAGTGTAAAAATGAGATTCACACAGCCGCTGTATTTACTGTTTCTTTTGAGCATACCTGTACTTGTTGTGTTGTACATGATAAGACCAAAATATAAAAAGGTGGTCATTTCCAGCACTTATTTGTGGGAAAGGTTAAAAAAACAAAAGAGGGTATCAAAACCGGCACAAAAACTGAGACTAAGCCTTCTTTTGATACTGGGGATTTTAACACTTGCTGCATTTTCATTAAATCTTGCAGGTCCATATATTTCTATTACAGACACTAAAAAGAATGTCATTTTTGCATTTGATGTGGGTAGCACAATGAACTGCTTGACACATGACAACAAAACCTATCTTGAAAAGTCTAAAGAAATTGCAAGAAGTATTTTAGATACGCTGTCCAAAGATTCTAAGGTGAGCATTGTCACATTTTCTGACAGCATTGAGGTTTTGGTAAAAGATGTTTCTCCCTCTTTTGCAAAAAGTTCTATTGGTAAAGTGCTGCCAACCTATTATGTCACAAACTTAAAAGAAAGTATCAATGTTATTTCAAAATTGTTTGATGCCTCAAGTTATACTTTCTTTTTGTTTACAGACAAAAAGGTTAAATTGCAGGATAACATACAAATATTTGAGTTTCCAAAACCAGATGATAATGTTAGTATAGACAATGTATCACTTTCTACTTTCAGCGGCGGTTTTGATGCAGTTGTAGAGGTAACAAACAGGGGAATTAAAAGAGCAAGTTTTGAGATTGAGCTTTTTGCAGACAAAAAACTTGTTGGTGCAAAAAGTGTTGTGCTTTTGCCAAAGCAGTCTGAGAGTGTGATTTTTGAGAAAATAAAAGGGAATTATAAGATTGTGCAGGCAAGGATAAACTATCCTGACCGCTTAAGAGAAGACAATATTTTTTGGACAATTTTAGCCCCACCGCCAACTAAAAAGAAAGTTTTGTATGTTGGCAAAGGAAACTTTTTCTTGGAAAAGGCATTTTCAGCTTTTGATGATGTTGAGCTGTACAAGTTACAAGATGTAAAAAATGTAGCTGATGGCTTTGATATTTATGTATTTGACAGTGTTGTCCCCAAAAGGCTCCCTAAAAAGGGCGGAGTTATATTTATATTACAAAAAGGCAAAGATGTATCTAAACTATTAGGAGTATCAATAGGAAATAAGACAGACATTGAAGGGTATGCAAGATTTGTGGAGTCTACCGTTTCACAGAACATTGATGGAATGGAGTTTGCTGTTCAAAAAACAATCTCAATTGATGATAAAAGACTTGAACCTGTTGCAAAACTTAACGGCAAACCGGTTATTTCTTTTGGGGTTGTAAAAAACCTTCCTACAGTATTAATTGGCTTTGCAATTGACGACAGTGACCTTCCGCTGAAAGTCTCTTTTCCCATATTAATAACCAACATCAAAAATAACTTTGTTAAGGGGAACCAGCCATTTGAGAAGATGACATTCCATCCAGGCGAAGAGATAAAAGTTTTTTCATATACAGATGGAAAAGCTGAGATTATTCTGCCTAATAGCAAAAGGGAAGTTGTAAATTTTTCTACATACCCTTTGGTTCTTCCTAAAAACGACCGGTTGGGAGTTTATACCTTGAATTTAAGTAATAACACAAGCTACAAATTTGCAGTAAATTATCCTACTTATGCTCTGGATGAATCTGAAGAAAAAAAGACAGATGCTACTTTAGCTTTTTCGGAAACTGGTGCAAAGACCAATGCTAAAGTTCCCTATCTCTTGAAGGATATATTATTGATACTATCGCTAATATTTTTGACTTTTGAGTGGATGGTGTTTATGAATGAGAATAAGTCTTGAAAGACCGCTTATTTTATTGTTAATACCCATTTTAGGAGTAGTTATTTGGCTTTTGTCAAAAAGGTTTTATAAAGAAGGCTTAGGGAAAAAGTTTGTTGTTGTTCTGAGGATTGTTATATTCCTTCTTATTATATTAGCGCTTGCAATGCCAAAGCTTACAATATCATCAAACAAAGTTGCAACTATTTACCTTGCAGACCTTTCTGATAGCAATGCCAAAAACATTGATAAGATGAAAAACTTTATTCAAAAAGCGATAAAGCTAAAAAAATCAAATGAAATGCAGTCTGTGGTTGCGTTCGGACAGGATGTTAATGTAGAGTTTTTGTTAAAGAATAATCCTAAATTTTCTGAGTTTGGGTCAGTGGTTGATATAAGTGAGACTAACATTGAAAATGCCATAAAGTTTGCAGCAAATTTATTTCCCAAGGACTTTCAAAAAAGACTTGTGATTTTGACAGATGGGAAAGAAACGGTTGGCAATGCAAAGACTACTATTGATTTGCTCAACAACAATGGCATAGATGTGAAAGTTTTGCTTTTGAAAAGTGAAAAGGGAAAAGATATTCAGTTTTCAAGTCTCAAAATTCCCCAAAAAGTGGTTAAAAATCAGGAGTTTTCTGTATTTGCTAATATAAACAGTACATATTCTGCATCTGCTCAGCTCAAAATTTTCAGAGATGGCAGTTTGATTTTTTCTCAAAAAATAATGCTTGAAAAAGGCGAGAACAGGTTTGTGATTAAAGACAAACTGCCTAAAGAAGGTATTTACAGGTATCAGGGTGTAATTGAAGCAGAGGATGATGAGGAGGATAAAAACAATTTTGCATATGCAATGTGTCAGGTCAAAAAACCGCAGAAGGTTTTGGTGGTTTACCAGAATATTGATGATGTGAAAAATGTCAGAAGCCTTCTTGATTCATATTCAGCAGATTATGATATGGTAATTAGCGATAATGTAGATTTTGGGCTTGATAGACTTATGCAGTATTCATTTGTAGTTTTGTGTAATGTATCAAAAAACCAATTGACCGACAAATTTTTAAATGATTGCGAAAGGTATGTAAAGGACTTGGGCGGCGGACTTTTGGTGATTGGCGGTGAAAATTCGTACGCGCTTGGCAACTATTCAAATTCGGTGCTGGAAAAGATGTTGCCTGTCAAAATGCAGCTTAAAAACAAAGAGAAAGAAAGAAATGTGGCTGTAGTTCTTGTCATTGACCATTCGGGAAGCATGGGCGAAAGTAATTTAGGAAATATAAACAAATTGGAAATTGCCAAAAGCGCTGCTGCAAAGATGATTGACCATCTTGAGAGCTCAGATAGTGTTGGTGTTATTGCCTTTGACCATAACTTCTACTGGGCAAGCAGGTTTGGAAAACTAAAAAGTAAAAATGAGGTTATAGAAAACATCTCCGGAATTCAGATAGGTGGTGGGACAGCTATAATTCCACCACTGACTGAAGCAGTCAATACGCTTAAAAAATCTAAAGCCAAAGACAAAGTGATTGTTCTTCTCACTGATGGATATGGTGAGGAGGGCGGTTATGAATATCCAGCAAGTATTGCTAAAAGGAATAATATAAAGATTACAACAATTGGCGTAGGTTCTTCTATAAATGCGCCAATTTTGAGCTGGATGGCAGCATATACCTCAGGAAGGTTTTATTATGTCAAGGATGCTTCAAACCTAATTGATGTGTTTTTGAAAGAGGCAAAGATTATAAAAGGAAAGTATATAAAGGAGAAAAAATTTGTTCCTAAGGTTGTTGAAACGAACTTTATAAACTCTGCCTTTTCTTCATATCCGCCGCTTTATGGTTACATTGCCACAACAAAAAAGGATATTGCAACAAGTCTTCTTGTAAGTGATGAGGATGAGCCCATTTTGACAGTTTGGAGATATGGACTTGGCAAAACTGCTGCGTGGTGTTCAGACTTAAACGGCAGCTGGTCGCGTGACTGGGTGATGTGGGACAAATTTTCAAAGTTTTTTTCAAATCTTTTCAAATGGCTTGAAAAGGGTGCCGAAGATGACAGTTTTACTTTTGATGTGCGAAAGGAAAAAGGGCTTGTTGTCAGTATAAATGGGAAGTTTAAAAGCAGTGCTACTGCAACTCTAAAGTGCATCTATCCAAATGGTGCAGAGAAGATATTAAAAATGAAAAGGACTTCACCTGACAAGTTTGAAACAACAGTTGAGTTTATGCCGGGGAATTACACCTTTGTTGCTTTTGTGACTGAAGATGGAAAAACAAAAATGTCCACCTTTTTATACTCTATAAATTACTCTGATGAATATAGGGTGGATTTTGACAGCAGCAGGTTTGAGCAGTTTATTGCACTGTCAAACGCAAAAGTTGTAAAAAATCCCGAAGATATCTATAAGGGTAAACTTAAAGAAGTGTATTCTCAGCAGGATTTGAGTGATTTTCTTATTATTCTTTGCATTTTTCTTTTTCTTTTAGAAATTGCAATCAGGAGATTTGCATTGTATGTTAAGATTGAAAGGTTGTTACTTCAAACATTTAGTACTATGAAAAAAATAAAGTATTTAAAAATTAAAATGGATTTTGATAAAAAAGATTTAATTACAAAGTCTAATGACACACATAAACCAGAAAATAAAGTAAAACTATTATCTAAAAAAGATAAAAAACAGGATGAAAAAGACCACGAGATATTAGATATAAAAAAGTTGAGAAGATTTTAAAATGTCCATTGAAAATTAAATAGGCTATTGTTTTTTGCATTGACTATAGAATTTTCAAAGATTATACTTTAAAAAAGAGAATATGTTTTTAATTCTTTCCTAAGGATAAAATAAATGAGCTATTGAGATACAGAAATAATAAAATTCAAAAGAAAGGACTGAAGTATACAGTGGAAGTAAGAACAAGATTTGCACCAAGCCCAACAGGGCATCTTCACATAGGTGGTGCAAGGACAGCTCTTTTTAACTATCTTTTTGCCAAAAGATATGGTGGAAAGTTTATATTAAGGATAGAAGACACGGATTTGGAAAGATCATCTATTGAGTCTGAAAAGGTTATTATCGAGAGCTTAAGATGGCTTGGGATTGAATGGGACGAAGGAGTTGAGGTGGGAGGTCCATATGGACCATATCGCTCAACAGAAAGAGTAGATATTTACAAAAAGTATGTAGATGTGCTTTTTGAAAAAGGCTACGCCTACTATTGTTATTGCACAGAAGAAGAGCTTGAAGCTCAAAGACAGGAGCTTTTATCAAAAGGGCAGATGCCAAGATATCTTGGTAAGTGCAGGAATTTAACAGAGGATCAAAAAAGAAGGTTTGAGCAGGAGGGGAGAAAACCAACAGTCAGGTTCAAAGTACCAGAGGGTGTTAAGATAGTTGTCCATGACCTTGTGCGCGGAGATGTTGAGTTTTTAAGCGATGATATTGGCGACTTTGTTATTGTCAAGTCTGATGGAATTCCCACATACAACTTTGCAGTTGTCATAGATGACCATTTGATGAAGATTTCGCATGTTATAAGAGGTGAAGAACATCTTTCAAACACTCCGCGCCAGATTCTAATTTACGATGCACTCGGGTTTGAACTGCCACAGTTTGCCCATGTGTCTTTGATTTTAGGAAAAGACAGAACAAAGATGTCAAAGCGCCACGGCTCTACTTGGGTTGAACAGTATAAAGATCAAGGGTATTTAAAAGAGGGGCTCATAAACTTCTTGGCTTTACTTGGTTGGTCACCACCAGAAGATAGAGAAATATTTGATATGGAATATCTAATTGAAAATTTCTCATTAGAAAGAGTTTCCAAAAATCCTGCAATATTTGACATTGATAAGCTGAACTATATAAACTCTCAGCACATTAAGCTAAAATCATTGGATGAGCTTACCCAGATGTGCATACCGTACTTTGTTGAAGCAGGATATATCAAAGAAGATGAGGCAAAGTCCAAATTTGAATGGCTCAAGAAGGTAGTAAAATCTGTGTATGAAGGACTGGATTATCTATCTCAAATAAAAGACAGGGTTGATATCTTCTTTAACAATGAAGTCAAAGTAGAAGAAGATGAGGCGAAAGAGGTCTTAAAGTGGGAGCATGTGAAGGATTTAATTAGTGTATTTGAAAATAAGATAAAGCAGGTGAATGAATTAACTCCAGAAGCTATTAGGCTACTTTTCAAAGAGATTCAAAAAGAGACAGGTTACAAGGGCAAAAACCTTTTTATGCCAATAAGAGTTGTTTTGACTGGTAAAACCCATGGTCCTGAGCTTGTTGAAATAATAGAGATTGTAGGTAAAGAAAACATACTAAAACGGTTGGAATTCTTCAAAACGTGGTATAATTAGAGTAGATTTATTTTTGAGCTTTAGAAGGAGTTATGAAGAAGTATGTTTAAATTTATCAGGATGATAAAAGAAGAGATGGATGTTATAATGGAAAAAGACCCTGCTTGCAAAAGCAGGCTTGAGACACTTCTTTATCCAAGCTTTTGGGCAATAATATATCACAGGATTGCTCACTGGTTTTATCAAAGAAGGATGTACTTTATTGCCCGCTGGATTTCTGAAAGGGCACGACACAAAACAGGAATTGAAATACATCCCGGTGCCAAGATTGGTCGAAGGGTATTTATAGACCATGGCATGGGTGTTGTCATTGGTGAGACAGCTGAGATTGGCGATGATGTGCTGATTTATCAAGGTGTTACATTAGGTGGAACAGGTAAAGAAAAGGGTAAGCGCCATCCTACAATTGGAAACAATGTCTTAATTGGTGCTGGTGCAAAGGTTTTAGGACCATTTAAAGTAGGGGACAATACAAAAATTGGTGCAAACGCAGTTGTTCTTCGCGAGGTTGAAGACAACTCAACAGTAGTTGGTGTACCAGGAAGGGTTGTAAGAAAAGAGAAAAAGGAAAAGCCAACTGTTGAAGAACAGCTTGACCAGATTAGATTTCCTGACCCGCTTGCAATGCAAATTTGCAGGCTTGAAGCAAGGATAGAAGCCTTAGAGAAAAAACTTGCCGAGTACGAAAGGAGATTAAAAGAGTATGAAGCTTTACAACACTCTGACAATGACAAAAGAGGAGTTTGAACCATTAGAAGAAGGCAAAGTGAAGATGTACGTATGCGGTCCAACTGTCTATGATTTTATCCACATTGGAAATGCAAGGCCTTTGATTGTGTTTGATACTTTGAGGCGGTATTTTGAGTACAAAGGATATGAGGTTATCTACATTCAAAACTTTACAGATGTAGAAGATAAGATGATAAACAGAGCGAACAAAGAGGGCATAACCGTTTTTGAGCTTGCTGAAAGGTTTATACAAGAGTATTACAAAGACGCGGACAGGCTAAATGTCAAGCGAGCAACCAAAAATCCAAGAGCAACAGAAGAAATTGAAGATATGATAGCCCTGATACAAAGGCTGATTGACAAAGGATATGCATATGTTGTTGATGGTGATGTGTATTTTAGAACAAGAAAGTTTGCTGAGTATGGGAAACTTTCTCACAAAAATATTGAAGAGCTGATGGCTGGTGCGCGCGTTGACCCAAGCGAAAAGAAAGAAGACCCTCTTGATTTTGCTCTATGGAAAGCTAAAAAAGAAGGCGAGCCGGCCTGGAGTTCACCTTGGGGTGAGGGCAGGCCCGGCTGGCATATAGAGTGTTCTGTGATGGCAATGAAATATCTTGGGCAGACTATAGACATTCACGCAGGTGGGCAGGATTTGATCTTTCCTCATCATGAAAATGAGATTGCGCAGAGCGAGGCTGCCACAGGAAAACCTTTTGCACGGTTTTGGCTTCACAATGGATATGTGAATATAAACAATGAAAAGATGTCAAAGTCGCTTGGGAATTTCTTTACTGTGCGTGAAATCATAGAAAAGTACCATCCAGAGGCACTAAGGCTTTTCATGCTTCAGGCTCATTATAGAAAGCCTCTTAACTTCAGTATAGACCTTATTGAACAGGCAGAGGTGGCACTCAAAAGAATTTGTACCTGCTATGAAAATCTTGAGTTTTTGATTCAAAATGCAGCATCTTCATCTGAAAATGATGATAAGCTAAAAGCTGCGATTGAAGAGCTAAAAGCAAAATTTTTAGATGCAATGGAAGATGACCTCAACACTGCCGAGGCAACAGGATGTCTTTTTGAGATGGTAAGAGAAATAAATACACATGCAAATACGTGCTCAAAAGATGTGCTGATTTTGGCAAGAGACACTTTAAAAGAGCTTTGCAGCATTTTAGGAATCTTAGAGCAATATGAAGAGAAAAAGGATGAAATTCCACCAGAGATTTTAGAGCTTGTTGAAAAGAGAAATGAGGCAAGAAAAGCTAAAAACTTTCTTGAAGCGGACAGGATACGAGATGAGCTAAAGAGTTTAGGCTATATAGTTTTGGACACACCCCAAGGCACAAAGGTTGAGAGGGTGAGATAAATAAAGAAGGGCTTTTCCCACTTTTAGGTAATATTGTGGGTAAGCCCTTTTTTACTGCGTTTTACCAACCATATCAACTCAAAATAGTTGTGAAGGCAAAATTGAGATAGAAGGAATGTTATGAAAACACTTTTTCTACTTTCTTGAGTGTGTTATACTTAAGTTAAATAAAAAAACTACGGGAGATATTTTAAAGATATGAACAAAGGGAAATGCTATTTTTGTGGTAAAGAATTTGCAAAGTCAACAATTGAGAGGCACTTTTTATGCTGCAAACAGAGGCAAGAATATTTACAAAAAATTAGCGAGAGTAAGAATCTTACACCCAAAGAGGTTTTTATATTGAATATCTATCCACCGCATCTTAAATCACTTTATTGGCTTTATATTATGGTGGATGCGAACGCAACGTTGAAAGATTTAGATAAGTTTTTGCGTGATGTATGGGTAGAGTGTTGTGGACATCTAAGTGAGTTTAAGATTGGAGATGTGTTATATCAAGAAAATCCAGATCCTGATTATTTGTCTTTGTGTTATATGACTGGGAAGTCGGTAAAAACAATGAAGGAAAAACTTAAAAACATTTTATCAGAAAAACTTATCTTTGATTATGAATATGACTTTGGTAGCACTACTCATCTAAAAATAAAAGTGATAAA
Source organism: Caldicellulosiruptor sp. F32 (assembly GCF_000404025.1). Taxonomy (NCBI): domain Bacteria; kingdom Bacillati; phylum Bacillota; order Caldicellulosiruptorales; family Caldicellulosiruptoraceae; genus Caldicellulosiruptor; species Caldicellulosiruptor sp. F32. The sequence continues at coordinate 1,806 of NZ_APGP01000007.1, read as the reverse complement.
AAAAGATGTTCTTCCGCAAGAGAAGAAAATAATTATTCTTGCCAGAAATCTTCCGCCAATTTATTCTTGTAGCTATTGTGATAAAAAAGCATCATATTTTTGTTATCACTGTGGCAATTTTATTTGCAATGAATGTATTAAAAAACACTCTTCTACACATTCAGATTATGTAGAAGAAATTGCAAATGGTCTTGCTAATTCTCCAAGAAATGGTGTGTGCGGATATGGCTTTCAAGATAATAGTCATAAAGAAAAGAAGTATTTACCTACTTTGTAAAAACATATTAGGGGCTGTCCAAAAAACAAGTGGATAGCCCCTTGTGTGCAATATTTAGTAGTTTATTAGTTGTATTTGACCCGTATATTGTATTTCTATGTTCTGAAATTATGTTTTTAGATGTTTTCCTCTTATTTTCAATATCGAGAGTTTTGTTTGCATTTTCTCATTCTCTTCTTTTTATCTTCACTGGTACTTTTTTGTTCACATATTCATCTCTTTTTACTGTACTAAAAATTAGGGAAAAAAGAAATATAAATTAAAAGCGTTTTCAAATTAAAATATGCTTTACATTTTTGCAAAAACAACTTATAATATAACTGTACTATTACTAATAATACAGTTAATACAGATAAAGAATACAAAACCTTTAATACAGAAAAGTGGTGAAATAAAAGTGTTTGAAGTTGATTGGAAAAGCAGGACGCCTATATATGAGCAGATTGTAGAAAAAATAAAAGAACTCATCATAAAGGAGGTATTGAAAGAAAATGAGCAGCTACCATCTGTAAGAGCCTTATCAAAAGAGCTTTCGGTTAATCCTAATACAATTCAAAAGGCTTATCGGGAATTAGAAAGAGAAGGGTTTATTTATTCTATCCCCGGAAAAGGGAATTTTGTTGCTCCTGTGAAGGCAAAGATTAATGCTAAAAAGCTGAGTAATTTAAAAGAGGAATTAAAAAAGATTTTGCAAGAAGCTTTTTTCCTTGGACTATCAAAGGAAGAGTTGATGGAAATTGTAGATGAGGTAGAAAGTAAAACAAAAGGAGGCACTCAACGTGATTGAGATAGAAGGAGTTTCAAAGAGTTTTGATGAGATTCAAGCATTAAAAGATATAAACTGTACAGTTTCCAGAGGTTCAATATTTGGGATTGCTGGGACAAATGGAGCAGGTAAAACTACTCTTTTAAAAACTATTGCTGGTGTATATAAACCGGATAGTGGTAAAATTAGCATTTATGGTGCTGATGTCCACGAAAATATTTCTATCAAGTCCAGGATGTTTTTTGTTCCTGACAATCCATACTTTCCCAGGGGTTTTTCAATCATTGATATGGCAAGGTTTTTTAAAGGGATTTACCCGAAATGGTCACAGGAGAGGTTTGAAAAGCTTAAAAGTTATTTTTCTCTTCCTTATAAAAAAAGAATAAATAGTTTCTCAAAAGGGAAGCAAAAACAAGTTGCGATTTTACTTGGTCTTTGCACAATACCAGAGATTTTGATTTTAGATGAGCCTTTTGACGGACTTGATCCTGTTGTTCGCCAAATGTTTAAAAAAGTACTCATAGATGAGGTTGCAGAGAGACAGACGACAGTTTTGATATCCTCTCACAATTTAAGAGAACTTGAAGACTTATGTGACACAATCGCAATCTTGCATGAGGGAAAGATAGTAGCGAAGGAGGATATAGATGATTTAAAACAAACCGTTACGAAATTTCAGGTTGTATTTAAAAAGAATTTTGATATTGATTCTCTCAAAGACTTTAAGATACTTTCTTACATCAAAAAAGGAAATGTAGAAATA
>NZ_APGP01000006.1:0-10128 GCF_000404025.1 Caldicellulosiruptor sp. F32 | reverse complement strand
GCTGCGAAAGGAGAATTCAGCTTGAGAAAGCTTCCCAAAAAGCAAGCTATATTTTTGCCAGATGAGTGGAATATAATAGAAGAGGGATTTTACCCTGAAAAGAATTTTATGCTTGAGACCATATTTACAGTTGCAAATGGATATTTAGGCCTGAGAGGGAACTTGGATGAAGATTTTCCTGACAAAACCCAGAGCTTTAAAGCAACATATATAAACGGCTTTTATGAAGAGTATGATATAACTTATCCAGAGGGTGGATATGGATTTGCAAAGCGTGGCGAGGCAATGGTAAATGTGGCTGATGTAAAGACATTTGAAATAACAATTGATGGTGAAAAATTTAATCTATTCAGTGGAAAAATTGACAAACATGTGAGAAAACTTGATATGAGAAAAGGAACGTTTATGCGCAAGATAATCTGGGAATCTAACAGCGGCAAGAAAATTTATATCATATTTGAGCGGCTTGCATGTTTTAAAAGGCAGCATTTGGGAGCAATTAATATTAGAATAAAACCTCTCAATTTTTCTGGCAGAATAAAGATTGTAAGTAAAATAGATGGAAACTCTTCAAATCTGATTGAAACAGAAGATGTGAGGGTTGGTTCTGGAATAGAAAAATTTCCTTTTGAAACAATTAAGGCTTACTGTGATAAACTTAATGGTTTTTTGATGCAGAAAACTAAAAAGAGTAGACTCTCGTATGGCTGCATGGTAGATCATGTTTTGAGCATCAAAGAATTTTTCTGCAAATCTTTTGCCGACAAAGAGAAAAATCTTGTCATATTTGAAATTGAATTTGATGTTAAACAAGATATGGAATATAGCATGACAAAATATTTTTCATATTTCACACAAAGAGATGTTGAAGAAGATTTGATTGAAGAGCTCTGTGCTGCTGAAATACTTGAGACAAAAAAGATTGGGTTTGAAAACCTTTTGAAAGAACAAAGAGAATTTTTGGAAACCTTTTGGGAAAACGCTGATGTTGTAGTAAAAGGAGATTCCAACATTCAGCAAGCTATAAGATTTAGTCTATTTTCGCTACTTCAATCAACAGGTAGAAACGGTATTTCAAACATTGCTGCAAAAGGCTTAACTGGAGAAGGCTACGGTGGACATTATTTTTGGGATTCTGAAATTTATATAATGCCGTTTTTTATTTACACGCATCCAGAAATTGCAAGAATGCTTTTAATACACCGCTACAATCTATTAGATGCAGCAAGACAAAGAGCAGAAGAACTTCATCATCGTGGTGCCCTTTATCCATGGCGAACAATTGCTGGTAAAGAGTGTTCAGCTTACTTTCCAGCCGGAACTGCGCAATATCATATAAACGCTGATATTGTCTATGCCATTAAAAAGTACTTTGAAGCAACAGATGACCTTGACTTTATTAAAAACTATGGTGCAGAGATTGTATTTGAATCAGCAAGATTCTATGCAGACTTAGGGCACTTCAGTGAAGAAAAGGATGGGAAGTTTTGCATCTTTTGTGTAACAGGCCCTGATGAATATACAGCGCTTGTTGACAACAATGCTTATACAAACTACATGGTTCAAATGAATTTGGAATTTGCGGCAAGGTTATATAATCTACTGAAAGAAACAGATAAAGAAGCCTGTGAAAGACTTTGTAACAAGCTCAAACTGTCAGATGAAGAAATTGAACTCTGGAAAAAAATGGCTGATAACATGTACCTGCCGTACAATGCTAAGCTCAAGATAATTCCCCAGGATGATTCATTTATCTATAAAAAGAAACTTGATCTGTCTAAAATACCAGAAGATCAGTTTCCTTTACTGCTGCACTGGCATTATTTGGATATTTACAGGTATCAGATTTGCAAACAGCCAGATGTATTGCTACTCATATACCTTTTGAGAGAGAAGTTCAGTTATGAAGATTTGAAAAATAATTATGAATACTATGAACCAATAACCACACATGATTCTTCTCTCTCACCTGCCATCTTTAGTATACTGGCTGTAGAGCTAAATCTTCTGGAAAAAGCCTATGAATACTTTAGATACACTGCAAGAATGGACCTTGATGATTTGAATGACAATACAAAAGACGGAATTCATGCAGCTTGTATGGGCGGAGCTTGGCAAGCTTTGGTATTTGGTTTTGGTGGCATGAGAACAGGAAATGGTCTACTTTCGTTTTCTCCAAGGCTTCCCAAAGACATTGATTATATTTCATTTAAGGTCAAATACAAAGGATGTACTATAAAAGTAGAAATAACCAAAAATAAGGCAATTTATACACTCTTGGCTGGTGAAGCTATCCTACTTTCTCATTATTCCCAAACTTTTGAGCTTAAAAGTGGGCAAGCAAAGGAATTTGTAATTGAGACATAGGAATTAAAAAATTGCCTTTACAAACAACTTAAGGCTGTTTGGGGCATACTCAAAAAAAACCCATACAGCCTTAATGTTTTTAGAAACCAAAATACAACACACAGTTAGCGCAGCCTTGCAGTTGACTCTCTTTTGACAAGCTCTGGTTCTAAAACAATATGATTTATGGGCTGTTTCGAAATTAGATTCAAAAGCAAATAGAAAGCTGACTTTCCCATCTCCGATTTATTCTGCCTTATTGTTGTAAGTGTAGGTGTTATATACCTTGCAATAGAAATATCATCAAATCCAACAATGGATACTTTTGCAGGCACATCAACTCCAAGGTCCTTAAACCTCTTTATAAGCCCTATTGCCATCATATCAGATGCAGCAAAAACTGCAGTGACACCTTTTTCTAAAAAGTAATCCGCTGCTTTATATCCACTTTCTTCTGTAAAATCACCTTCGACAATGAGTTCATTGTCTATGCTAATCCCATTTTTGCTCAAGGCCAAAATATAGCCATTCAGTCTTTCCTGGCTTACATATGCTTTCTTATGGCCGTTTAAAAATCCTATCTTTCTGTGTCCAAGATGGATAAGGTGTTCTGTTGCAATTTGTGCACCTTTGAGATTATTAGTAGTCACATACCCAATATTTGAGTTTTTAATAGGAATATCAAGCAGAACAACTGGATAGGTACTTTTTTGTATTTCATTTAGATATTCATCATCAGTTTTTAGTCCCATTACAAAAGCACCCTCAAGTTGCTTTTCTTGCATAACTGTGTCAAAGTGAACTTTCTTTTGCTCTTCTGAAGTAGTCGACAAGAGCACGACCTCATAACCATTGTCCATAGCAGCTTTCCTAAAACTTGTAAGTATCTCATAATAAAACACTCCATATATTCCTTCTCTTTCTAAATCCTCTATGAAAAGTCCTACTCGCTTTGTCTTGCTTGTCACAAGCCCTTTTGCAAAGATATTTGGAACATAGTTTAATTTTTTCGCCATTTCAATAACTTTGTCTCTAGTCTCTGGACTTATATCTGAATAGTTATTAAGTGCTCTTGATACAGTACTTGGTGAAATACCCAAAGCCTTTGCAATATCTTTTATTGTCACATTTTTGCTCTTTCTCATTATTTTTCTCCCTCTGTTTTTGAAATGTTTTACTAAAACCTTAAAATAAATTATACACTGTTCTTCTTGATAAATTCAATATCTTTGTTACTCTTTTAACCCTGATGTTACAATACCTTTTACGAAATATTTCTGAAAAAGCACAAAAACTATTATAGTGGGCAAAGATAGCAAAATTGCGCCAGCCAAAACTTGGTTCCAAAATTGATAATATTGACCATAGAAAGAGTTAAGCCCAACAGGCAAGGTATAGAGCTCTTCTGAAGATGCTATAATACTTGGCCACATAAAGCTGTTCCAACTACCAACAAAAATAAATATTGCTTGAGTAGCCAAGGCAGGCAGGGAAAGTGGCAAAAATATTTTAAAGAATATCCCAAAGCGAGACAGTCCATCAATAAGTGCTGCTTCTTCTAAGTCTTTTGGTATTGTCAAGAAATATTGTCTCATAAAGAATATATAAAACGCACTGACAAGCCACGGGATAATTAATCCTTTGTATGAATCAATCCACCCAAGTCTGTTTAATATAAGGTAAATTGGTATTAAAAGAACCTGACCTGGTATCATCATTGTGCCGATTATCACGTAAAACACAACCTTTTTAAAAGGAAAATCAAGTCTTGCAAGAGCATATGCTGCCATTGAGTTAAACAAGATATTTCCGGTTGTTACAGCTACTGCCACAACAAAACTGTTAAAAAGCCATCTTAAAAATGGAAATTCATGTGTGATATATCTGTATGAATCAAAAGTAAGCTTGCTAAAATCAATAGAAAATTTTGTAACATCTTCAACAGGCTTTAATGATGTGATGACTGCGATAAGGTAAGGAATTAGAGTTACCAATGCCCAGAGTATGCATATGGAATAGAAAACTATTTTTACTCCAATCCCATACGTATTTCTTCTACCCCACATTTTCTTCAGCTCCTCTATTTTTTAATATGACATCTCTTCACCAAAGAATTTCCTTTGAATTAACGTTAGAATAAAAATAATTCCAAACACAATAAACGCCATTGCTGATGCAACGCCCATGTTAAACTCTTTGAAAGCTGTTCTATAAATCATAACAACCATTGTCATTGCTTTCCCCATCGGTCCTCCATCAGAACCACCAATTATGTAAGAGAGGTCAAACATCTGCAGTGTGCTTATAAAAGATACAACTGTGTTGAAAAATATCATAGGCTTTAAAAGTGGTATTGTGATTTTAATTAGCTTTGTAAACTCTCCAGCACCTTCAACCTCAGCAGCTTCGTAAAGCTGGTCAGGAATTGTAGAAAGTCCTGATAAAAATGTAACCATGTAAAAACCGACAGAACCCCACACAGCTACACTGACAATTGCAGGCATTACAAATGAAGGCTCATTGAACCAGTTTCGTGGTGTTATACCTATATGGCTTAAAATCTGATTCACTAAACCATCTGTCTTGTACAAAAACAAAAATATTATTGATACAGCAACAGGGGAGGTAACCGTTGGAAGATAGTAGGTGGTTCTGAAAAAGTCTTTGAACTTTACCTTGTCATTTACTATCACAGCTAAAATTAAAGCGATAATTAGCTGGGTTGGAACCACCAAAATTGAATAGTAAAAAGTGTTTACAATCGAGTCTAAAAACATCTTATTTGTCAAGGCTTCTTTGTAATTTAAAAGTCCAACAAATTTGGGCGGTGTATCTCCCAAAAACGAAAATTCCTGAAAGCTTATTATAAACGCTTTTGCCAAGGGATAAGCAAAAAACATGAAAAATGATATAATGTATGGCAGAAGCATCACAAACGCAGTGAAATACTCTTGAACTTTTGTTTTATTTTTCATTTTTTATTCACATCCCCCTATAACTTACAATTATACTTTTATAAAGTAAGGCAGGGACTAAAGCCTGCCTTACCATGTGTCACTCTTTGAAGCTTTTTTATTTCATAATTTGCTTTACTCTCTCTTCTATGTTCTTTTTTAGGTCATACTTTTTACCAATAACGTAATCTTCAAATGCTTTGTTGAAGACGTCCACAACTTTTGTGCCATCCAGACCATAGAAGTAAACTTGTGCATACTTTGCACCATCAACAAGCGCTTTTCTCTCTGGATAAGTTTTAGCAAAGTTCACACCTGCGCTCTTTAATGAAGGAAGCGCCAAACCTGCTTCAACAACAAACTTCTGTCCGCCCTCACCAGTCAAAAATCTTATAAGCTTGAACGCTTCCGGCTTGTGCTTTGAATTTTTGCTCATCACATATGCAACGGTGAATGCCATTGTTGACTTGCCAGCTGGCCCTGCGGGAAGTTCTGCAATACCATATGAGTCTTTTGGAATCTTTCTTTCGTTCAAGAATGGAATCATCCAGCCACCTTCAATTGTCATAGCAGCTTTTTTGTCTGCAAATGCATCTCCTACCCAGCCAGCACCTAAGTCCTTTGGAGTTTTACAAATTCCTTCTTTGAAAAGGTCAAGTGCAAATTTAAAGCCTTCCAGAGCTTTCGGGTCAGTAAAAACTGGCTTGCTACTGTCAAATACCTTACCACCGTTTTGATATGCAAAAGGTTGAATTCTTGCAAGCTCAAGATTCATTGTAAGACCTACAACCTTGCCTGTTGTAAGTTTCTTAGCATAATCCTTTAGCTCCTGCCATGTCCTTGGAGGACGAGTTAAACCTGCTTGTTTGAACATCTCTTTGTTGTAGAACAAGACCAATGTATTGTAGTCTTTTGGAAGACCATATACTTTACCCTTGTAGATAAATGGCTGTAAAAGTGATGATTCATATCCAATTGTCTTTACATTGTATTTTTTCATCCAATAATCAAGCGGTTCTAAAACACCCTTTGCAATATACTGCCATGCTGGCATTGAATCCATGTAAAAGATATCAGGCTCTGTCTTTGATGCCATAAGTAGCTGCATCTTTTGGTTATAGTCACCGACAATCTCAACTAATTTAATATCAACATTGGGATATAGCTTTTTGAACGCTGCAATTTGGTTTTGGACAATCTTCTTCTCAGCAGGAGAAGATGCCCACGCACCAAGCCTTAATGTAATTTTTGATGTAGCATAAGCACTCTTTTGTGAAACTGCAATCCCAATACTCAAGGAGATAATAAACACTAAAATAAGTAAACCTGCTAACAACCTTTTCATAAAACCAAACCTCCTTTGAGATTACTTAAATATTTTCGGAAATGTTTTCGACAATTTTATTATACAACAAGTTATTATTTTTGTCCATACTTATCTTAAAAAATTTTTGTTTTTTGTTTATATATTATAAACTATTTTGCTACAGTTCCAAGACAGCTTTAACCTTCATCGAAACTTTTTTCGAAAAACAAATCCCCTGTGAAAAGCACTCATCTTTGCTTTTCACAGGGAAAGCTGTTTATATGATAGCTTCTTGCCCTTTAATTTTTAGCTTTACATTTCCCTTTTCAACCCTTTTTTTGACTTCAACATTATCTTTTGTAATTTTAAAGTCCAAAAGGTTTCCTTTCCACCAAATGCTGAACTTCAAGCTTTCCCATTTTTCAGGAAGCCATGGATTGACACTCAGAACGTCATCTTTCTCTATGCTAATGCCACCAAACCCAAATACTAAAGCTTGCCATGTACCACCAAGTGAGGCAGCATGAATACCTAAATGAGTATTCCCTTGGTTGTCTTCAAGATCTGTCAAAGCTGTTCGCATAAAGTTGATATATGCTCTGTTTGTCTCACCAACTCTGACACCCATCAAAGCATATATGCTTGGACTCAAAGACGATTTGTGCATAGTTCTCTTCTCATAGTAGTCGTAATTTATTTTCTTTGTTTGATCATCAAATTCTTCACCGAACAGGTAAAGAAGCATTACAACATCTGCCTGTTTTATTAGCTGGTAGTTATTCAGCTTGTCAAGTTCTACGCCCTCTGGCCAGACTGGCATATTGTTCTGGTCGTATTCTTTTATAACAAAATCTTTTAGGTTGAAATACCCTTCAAACTGTTCAATTAGTTTCTTGTCGGAATGGTATGGTATATAAATCTTTGAAGCTATCTCTTGCCATACAAAAGGTTCTTCATCAGATAGGTTTATCTTTTTGGATAACTTCTCAAAATACTTTGGATATTTTTCCAAAAGCAGATTGCAGAGTTCTGATGCTTTGAGTAAATTCCACTTAGCAAGATAGTTTGTGTATGCGTTGTTATTGCAGTGTTCGTGGAATTCATCAGGGCCTATAACATCGTTTATTTCATACCTACCTTTTTCCTTGTTGTATTTACAGATTGACGCCCAAAACCTTGCTGTCTCAATTATAATCTCTGAACCGTAATTTAAAAGGAAATCTATATCATCAGTTGCGCGCACATAATTCATAACTGCATATGCAATATCAGCAGAGATGTGATATTCTATATCACCAGTCCATATCCTCACTGGATTTCCGAGGTAGTCATATCCCCACTTTGGTGTTTCTTCTTCGCCTGTATCTGCACTCTCCCATGGAAATTGAGCACCTTTGTAGCCATTTTTTCTTGCATTTTCTCTTGCTGCATCAAGCAGGTTGTATCTGTACATAAGCATCGCTTTAGCTGCTGCAGGGTTTGTGTAGATATAAAACGGAAGCATAAATATTTCAGTATCCCAAAAAACATGTCCTTTGTAACCTTCACCATGAAGTCCCTTTGCACCAAGGCTTACATGTTCATCTTCTGGATTTGCCATGCTAATCAGATGAAAGATATTGAACTTTACACTTTTGTTGGCAACTTCATCTCCAACTATATCAATATTGGCAACATCCCAAAGTCTTTTATACTCTTCTATATGCTCAGAAAATAACTTTTGAACGCCCTTCTCTCTAAATTCTTTTAATTTATTCTTTGAGCTTTCAAAAATGTTATTTGTTTTCTCCCTTGAAGAAACCAATACGCTTAGCTTTTCAATTTCATATCTATTTCCTTCTTTTGCTTCAACCTCAAGATTTTCTGTAATAATGCCTCCTAAATCCTTCGTAAACCTATTAAAAGAACATCCCTGACCATCTAATAAAACTTCCGTAGAGCTTGCTATCCCAACTTTATATTTTCTGTCCTTTGTTGTAACGCCAAGATATATGCCAGTTGCGAAGTCTTCTTTTTCATCTATATCATAATGCTTTACCCTATCGTTTGGTACATCCTTAGAATTCATAGTAGTTGCGTCAATGAAACTTTCAACATTTAAAACTGCTGAATAATTTTCACACACAACATCGTACTTTTGAACAATTAGATTCTTATTATTCATACTTACAAAGCGAAATCCTTCTATCGTGGTAATTCTCCCTTTGACATCTTTTAGTCTTAATTTTCTATACAAAATACCCTGTTTTAAGTCCAAAACTCTTTTAAATTCAAGTATCTCACATTTCAAGGGGTTCAAAAACTCCCTATTGATATATATCCTAAGACCAATTGGATTTGGAAGGTTAACAAGCTCTGTGACTTGTGCAGTTGATTTATCAAAAACACCAGCAATGTAAGTTCCAGGAGTTTCTTCACAAAAAACTTCCTCGTTAATTCCTCTTATCCCTATGTAGCCATTTGTAAGTGCAAAACATGTTTCAAATTTGCCAGAAGCTTCTAATTTATCCTGCTCAATTAGCCATTCACGTTCTGATAATTTCATGTACAAAAACCTCCTAAACTATTTTAAAAACCTTTTCGTAAAGATTTTCAAGAAGTTCTATTGTAACCCTGTCCAATCTGTCAACTATAAAGTGAGCGTTTTTCAGTCTTTCAAACTGACCATCTCTGCAAACCCCAATTGTAAGCATTCCAGCAGAAATCCCTGCCTTGATACCGTCTATTGCATCTTCAAAAACAACACATTCTCTTGGATTTACATTCAGCTTTTGTGCAGCGGTCAAAAATACCTCAGGGTCAGGTTTGCCCTTTTTGAAATCATAGCCTGTTACAATTGTATCAAACATCTTATCAATACCAAGTTTTGTTAGGATTTTGCTTGTATTTTTGCTTGACGATGCAACAGCAAGTTTTACTGAGTTTTGCTTAAAATACTGCAAAATCCAAATTGCATCCTCAAACGCTTCTAAACTGTCAGTTTCGACAAGCTCTAAAAAATATCTCTGCTTTTCCTCTGCCATAGAAATAAGCTGGTCTTCAGGAAGATTTCCAACAATACTTTTTATTCCATCCATCCTCGGCTTCCCATCTACTTTTTGTTTGTAATCTTCATATTCAAATTTGTATCCATGATTATTGAACATTTTTTTCCATGCTTTGAAATGAAGCCTTACAGTGTCAGTCAAAACCCCGTCCATGTCGAAAATTGCTGCTTTAATCTTCCCCATAAAATAGCAGGCCCCTTTACTAAAATAGTTTTATACAACTATTATAAAATTTTTTCGAATTGTTTTCAATATCGTTTTCGGTTATTTTCGAAGAATACTTTCGTATTTCCTAATTGAAAGAAGAAATTCAGATAAGTTTGGTTCTATTAAATAAAACGAAGTGTCAGCGCTGAAAATAAGCCAGAATGAGTAGCTTTAGTTAGAAAGGACTGCAGATATCGTTGAAAAAAGCAAAAAGGAGCCATCTTGTATATAACCAATTTGTTAAATTTTTAACGATTAAGAGTGAAAC
>NZ_APGP01000005.1:0-11395 GCF_000404025.1 Caldicellulosiruptor sp. F32 | reverse complement strand
AAGAGCCAATCCTTTTCGACCGTTGTTTAATTTCCTAACTACCTGTCGCCTCACCGGCGACGATTTTTAATTTTAATACCTTTTTTGATTTTTGTCAAGCACTTTTTTTATCTTTTGTTTTTGTCGCTGCGTTTCGCAGCGACAGTTTTATATTATAAGGGGATTTTTAAATTGTGTCAATAGGGGGGTAAAAATTTTCTCATAGCAAGATATATGTTCAAAACAAATTAGGAAGACAAAAGTCAAATTCTTTATCTCTATCACAAACTATCTTACCATCAATATATTCAAGCTTTGCAACCTGAAGTGATGTCCTCCAGTATCTATTATCTTTCCAAAACTCCTCTGTACCTTCCATACCCTCTGGATGAGTAAAGTAAAATACATAAGCCGTCTCATCATCTATTACAAGAACATCAGCATGATGTCCTATTTGCCCGTCATCTTCCCTTTTCCCTGGCCTGTCTAAGATATTTTCTTGCCTGTGCCACACATTTGCATCTTCAGAAGAATAAACTCCCAGTCCACACCACGGGTCAGTTATCATCCAGTACTTGCCTTTCCAATAAAAAACGTTTGGCCCCTCTTGAGGTCTGTCAGTTAAAGCTGGTCCCAAAACCTTCCAATCTTTTAGATTGTTACTCTCTGCCGCATATATGTATGAATGGTCTGCTTCATCCTTGTACCACATCCTAAAAGTCCTATCTGGCATCTGGAAAACGCATGCGTCGATAACCTTATTTGAATACAGTTCAAGTTTGCAGACAAACTCCCAGTCCCATAGATTCTTGCTTTTGTAGTACAAAATGTATCTGTCTGCATTCCAATCCTGTGGAACGCCAGGTACAAAGCTTACGTACATATGGTATTCCCCTTCACAGAATATTACCTCAGGTGCCCAGAAGGTGTTTCTGCCCCTGCCATATTGAAGATCTATAGTACCTCTATAAAGCCAAGTTTTGCCACCGTCTTTTGATTCAGCAATGCCTATGTCAGTACCATGCATGAAGGCCTTGCCAGGAAGTTTTTGGTTTGCTCTTCTGTTTGTGTACAAAATCCACCAACTTTTTTCAAGGTGATTGTATATAATTGTGGGGTCTGCCGCACCATCATAGATTGGGTCTCTAAAAAGGGGTGCTGGTGGCTTTGGCACATTTATCATCTCCTTTTAATAAATTTTACTCCCCTTTTGTACACTGGAATTAGCTTGGCGGATTTAATTATAGCAACCCTGTCATTATCCTTGTAATCAGGTGCTTTTTGAAGATATATGTCATGAAACTTTGAGATAGCAAGAGAGCTGTTTTCAATATCCCAGCATAGCCTTTTTATTTTCTAAATAATAAAGATAATTCTCGTACGGCACATCTGGGGGGACATCGGTGGTCAATGTGGGGTATAAAACCGCCTTGTGCTACTACCTTTTCAAGCCTTTTGAGCTCTTTTAGTATATCCTCTTTTGAACCTTGAAGTTTTGTTTTGTCAACACCACCCATAAGCCTTAGGTTATGAATAGTGTTTAAAGTATTAAAAATTATTTAAAACTTTATTAAACACTATTCTTTGTTAGGCTATATTCAGCCTAACTGGGTGTAACCCCACACCCTCTATCCCCTCTGCAAACGCTTCGGGGAATACTTTCCTTATGATATTATACGCACTATTAACATCGGCATTTATCAAAATACCTTTGTTGCTCTTAAATAAACCCCTTTTTATCCTTCTTTGTGGATTGTAGCTTGTTTTATTAATTTCTTCTCGGTCTAAAAAACTACAACCACTGGTGTAGCTCTCTTCTACAACTATGAAATTTATCCCTTCTTCTTCTTCACATTTGTACTTGAGCATGTTTACAAAATCATAAAAAGGAATACTTACAAAGTTTTGATTGTTTACTTTCCCTAACTCTATCTCCTGCTTCCATCCGCTATTGTATCCAATTACTAATGTGTCTATGTTGTTTTCCTTGCACCAATTAACTATGAATCTACTTGTTTTGTGCATAAAATCTTTTATCTTGTTATTCCTCTTTAAAGTTAGCTTTTCAATCCTTCTACTGATGCCTCTATTTCCTACATAGCTCATAAACTCTGCTCTCTTCTTGTTGAAGTATTGATTTATAGACTTAATAACTCTGCCATTAATAACAATAGGCTTTATGCCTATGTTATTTACCAAAGTTACAAAGTTATTAAGTCCTAAATCTATTCCTGCTATTCTTTTTGGCAGCCTTTTTATCTCTGCTATCTCCTTTTCATAGACTATCTCAACAACATATACACATCCTTTTGGAATTATCCTGACTTCTCTTAAGTTTCCTGCTACCCTTGTCTTAAGCCTCAAATCTGTTTTGGGAAAAGTTAAATATCCATCTTTAATTTTGCACTGTTGATTTGTAAATACAGAAATAGCTTTTCCATCTTTCTTCTTATATTTTGGTAACTTGGGTCTGCCATTAAATTTACTACTATCTCTTCTCCACTCTTCCATTGCTCTAAAAAATGACTTCCAATTCCTATCTAAAAGTCTTAGAGTCTGCTGGGCTGTCTGGGCAGGCAGGTTTTTATAAGTCTCATGTTCTTTTAATATTCTATTGAGCTCTTTGTATCTTACCCATTTGTTGTTTTTTATAAACTCCTGTCTTGTGATGTAGTTGGCATAATTGTATAAGTTTTTCGCTGCAAAGCATATTTCATCACAATACCTCCACAATTCATGATTTCTTTTTATCTGTATTCTCTCCACTCTCTTGACTATTATCTTCAAACACCTCTCTTTCTAAAAGTTGTTTTATCTTTTGAACTTTTCTTTTGCTGTAAAATTTCATACTGTAACAGTGTAGCAAACTTACAATTTCTTCAATTATTTCTTGAGAATCAAGCTTTTCGTCCCCAACTCCAGATACAATAACTATTTCAGTGTTAAATTTTCTAAATAAATGCTCAAATATCTCAAATCCTACTCTGCTTAACCTGTCTTTATAGGCTATAACAACTCTTTATTAAAAACCTTGTATAGTTTCTTATTATTCTTTGTTACTATACGCTTTCTCTTCATTGTCTATATCCTTTGGAAGACCTTGAGAATGCCAGGTTGGAAGTGTTTCGTTCCAATAGCCAAACTCAAAATTTGGTATTCTATCTACGTTTTGATAGTGCATAACTCTTCTGAACCTTTCTCTGTTTGTCAATTTACCTGGCGGAAATTTATTTTTAATTGTACTTCTCATTAGATTTCCTCCTCTTTCAGGCAAATTATCTATATTTATTTTGTTTGTTAATGTTTGTTTTACTTTTGCTTTTATTATATCACAGATTATATTCGGATTTGATAAAATTTTTTTGGCAAAGATAGACTCTTTTACAACAAACAAAAAGGGCAGCAGGAAAATTCTGCTGCCCACACTCACAATTTCAAGTCATTTAATTTTCAACACCCTGCCCACATTTTACTGCATCTGAGCAATACCCTGCTTGATCTGTTTTACCATAGCATCTGCTGCTTGCTTTGGTGTTGCCTTGCCTGTTGTGATAAGTGAGAGTGCATTGCCGGCTGGTGTCCAAACAGCAGACATCTCTGGAATGTTTGGCATAGGTATTCCTACTTTTGCTTGCTCTGCAAATGCGCTCATGATTTTGTTCGACTTGACCTCGCTACTTGCAAGCACCTTGTTCAAAACAGGTATTCTGTGACCAACCTTAAAGAGTGTCAAAGCAGAGTTCTCAACAAGATACTTCATAAGCTTGAAAGCTGCATCTTTGTTTTTGGACTTTGCGGAAACAAATGCTGCCTGAACACCAACAAACGATGGTGTTGGTTTTCCATCATCTGTCTTTGGTAGTGGTGCAACTGCAAATGGCACTTTTGCCTTTATAAAGTCTTGAACATCCCATGGACCGCTGATGTAAAATGCAATCTTCTGGTTCTGGAAGTTACCTTTTGCAATATCACCCTTGATGTCCTTTGGCATGAACTTGTATGTCAAAACAAAATCTCTTATCAATGAAAGTCCTTTTATTGCACCATTTGTTGCAAGTCCTATATCATTTGGATCAAGCGAACCACCCTTGTTCTTGAATACATATCCGCCGTTTTGAGCGATGAACGCAAAGCTGAAATAGAAGTTATTAACATCGTACATGAATCCAACTTTTTTAGCCAACGTGATGAGCTGGCTCATTGTCTTCGGAGCTTGTTTTACCTTTGATGTATTGTAGAAAAGCGCATATGTCTCCATAGCAATTGGAAGAGCATAGAGTTTCCCTTCAAATGAACATGCTTCAAGCGCAGTTGATACAAAGTTTTTCTTGTCAACAAGATTTGCTGGGACTGCTTCTAAAAGCTTTGCTTTCCAGAAAGCGCCGAGATTGTCATGTGGAAGACCAAACATGATGTCTGGGCCTTTTCCACTCATTGCAGCTGTCTGAAAGCTCTGGAATGAACCTTGGTCAGTGATGACTTTTACAGTATATCCATTTGCTTTTCCCCACTTGTTTGCAATTGGTTGCAAAGCTTTTACCTCATCCTGAGTAAGATGCGACCATACAGTAAGCTGCTTTTTGGATGTAGCAAATCCTCCGGTTAGTGGTATCAGTGCCACAAGCGCAAAAGCAATTATTAATGCTACAGTTAAGATTTTCTTTGAATTTTTCATAATCAAAACAACCTCCCTTAAATCTGTTTATTCAATATGCAAACGTTTGATAATAACATTATACATTTCTCTCTAAAAAAAGTCAAGAGAAAGAAAAATTTTTGTCTTCATTAATAAAATTAACTTTTCTCTCATGCAATCATTATAACACTTGAACTTTGCTGCACGAACTTCTTTCAACAATCTGATGTGGTACAATTATTCTTCTATACGTCTTTGTTGACTCGCTTAAATCCATCATCAGTACCTCTGCAGCAAGCCTGCCAAGGTGAAGAATGTTGATGTCAACTGTGGTAAGAGGTGGCTGACATATTTCACTTACATTTGAGTTGTTGAAAGAAATCACTGAAAGGTCTTTTCCTACTTTAAGATTGAGACTTTCAGCTACTTTAAAAACCTCAACGGCAATTAAATCGTCCATGCACACGATGGCGGTGGGCCTGTCTTCTTGATTTAAAATCTCATACGCACTTTCCCTATAGCTTTTTCTGTAATAGTTTGCAAATTTTATATATGGACTTTTTGGCTGTATGCCATATTTCTCAAGAGCCCTTTTGTAGCCAGAAAACCTGTCGTTTGTTACCATTAAATCACTTGGTCCACCCATGAATGCAATTTTCTTGTGTCCCAACTTTATTAGATACTCGGTTGCTTCAAATCCTGCCTTAACATTGTCATTGTCCACCCAGTTTACACTGTTTTCAAAGCCATTTGGTCTTCCAATCACAACAAACTTAAAGTCAATGCTCTTTAAATACTCAATAGCAGGGTCCTTTTCCCTTGATGAAAGGAGCACAAACCCGTCAACCTTCTTGCTCTCAACAAGTCTTTTCAAAAGTTCTCTTTCCTTTTCAGGGTTTGAGATTGCAAGCAGAATATCATACTCAAAGCTATTAACAACTGCACATATGCTTGTTATCACCTGGTCAAAAAAAGAATTTAAAAAGGCATTCTCGGGTTCTCGCGGCACAAATACACCAACCGTGAAAGACTTTTTTACAACCAGCCCCTTTGCATTTGCATTTGGAACATAACCAAGCTTTTTTATTGCCTCAAGAACCCGCTTGGTTGTCTCAGGGCTGATTTTGCTGCTGCCAGCAAGAACCCGTGAAACAGTTGATGGTGAAACATTGGCTTCTTTTGCAATCTCTTTTATTGTTGCCATCACCTATCAATCCTCGTGGGATTTTTGAATGTACATCTTCTCGTAGTACTCCTTTACCATCCTCTCTGCAGAGAACTTTTCAAGTGTAGATTCTATGCTGTTTTGCATCATCTTTACCCATCTGTCTCTGTTTTTGTAGTACGTTGGTATTACTTCGTTTTGCATGACATTAACTAAGCTCTTAAGGTCGTGACTATCTTGCTCTTTTTCGTCTTTTGACTCAAACCCATCGCCAATCTGCCACCCATTGATTCCATGCTGGCACGCCTCAGGCCACCATCCATCTAAGGTTGAGACGTTCAAAACACCGTTCATTGCAGCTTTCATTCCCGAGGTTCCGCACGCTTCTAAAGGTCTTCGCGGGTTGTTCAGCCAGATATCACATCCGCGGGTTAGCAACTTGCCAATTTCCATGTCATAGTCTTCCAAGAACACAACCTTGCCGGGATACTTTTTGGACATTGCAATGATGTTGTTGACAATCTCTTTGCCGGTATCATCAAGTGGATGGCTTTTGCCTGCAAAGATTATTTGAAGATCGTTTTTGAACATCTTGTCAGCCGCTTCTTTGTCTCTGAAAATAAGATCGCTTCGCTTATACGGTGCTGCCCTTCTTGCAAACCCTATTGTTAAAACATCCTCTCTTAATTTAATACCCGTCCTTTTTTCAACAAAATCCAAAAGCTCACGTTTTATTTGAGTATGTGTCTGCCAAAGCTTTTCAGGATTGTGTTTTGATTCTAATATTCTTCTGTCTACCCATGTTCCAACATGAACACCATTTGTGATACCAATTATTCTGCTTCTCCTGTCAACCTGAGCCCACATAGCATTTGCTGTTATTCTGTGCAAGTCAGACACAGCATTTGAGATGCGGGCAAGTCTTAGCGCTGCAACTGTCATATTAAAAGGAGCACCACCAATATAAACAAGCTGCTCTTCAGTTAAGTTCAAGTTTGCTCCCATGTACATAAGAAGTCTTAAAGGATGTGTTTCATTTCCTGCTTCAACAGGTGTATGTGTTGTAAACACAATCTTTTCTCTTGCTTTAGATAGTGCCTGTTCAAACGAAAGACCTTTTTCCTCCATGTAATATCTCACAAGCTCAAGTCCAGCAAATACAGCATGACCTTCGTTGAAATGATACACATCAACCTCTACACCAACCTCTTTTAAAGCTCTCACACCGCCTATTCCTAAAACCATCTCTTGAGCAACTCTTTCTTCACCAAACCAGCCATACAGCTGTCCTGTAATCCACCTGTCTGCATTTTCAGGAAGGTCAGTGTCAAGAAGGTAAAGGTCTGCGTTTTCGAAATTATCAACCTTCCATACTTTGCAGTATACATCTCTGTTTCTTATTCTTACCTTTACCTTTACGCCTGTGTCCTTTAAAAAGTCGTACCTGTAGATTGGAAAAGCGTCAATCACACCATATTCCTCTGTAACAATCTGCTTGTTGTACCCTTGCTTCCACAGTATTCCAACACCTACAACAGGATATCCTAAATCTTTTGCAGCTTTTAAATAGTCACCTGCCAGGATGCCAAGCCCACCTGCATAGATTTTGAAGTTAGAATCAAGACCGAACTCCATGCTAAAATACGCAACTGTAGGAAGTTTCTTCATTCTATCTAATCCTCCTTTGTAAAAGATTTTTTGTGGTGAGACAAAATTCCAAATTAACCCTTGACAGCACCTGCTGCAAGACCGCTCTGAATCTGTTTTTGGAGTGCCATGTATATGATCACAATTGGCAGTGACGCCAATATCGATGCTGCTGAGAACATAGGCCAGTTAGCTGAAAACTGGTTGTTTATAAAGTTTCTAAGTCCAATTGGCACAGTAGCGTTTTCAGGCGATTGCAGAACCAAACTTGAGAGCAAAAACTCGTTGAACACACCGTTAAAGCTCCAGATGAACATCACAGCAAGCATTGGTGCAGTAAGTGGTAGAATAATTTTTCTGAAAATCAGAAAATGTCCTGCACCGTCAATTATTGCCGCCTCATCAATCTCGTATGGTATCTGGTCCATGTTGCCTTTCAAAAGCCAGATGTTGAAAGCAGAACCGCCTGCCAGTACCAGAATGAGTGCAAAAAGATTGTCAAGAAGATTGAACTTTGCCAAAAGACCATAAATCGCAGGCATTGCCATAAATGTTGGAAACATCTGCAGAATTAAAAGTGTTTTGAGTCCATTTTTCCTTCCAACAAAGTTTATCCTTGAAAATGCATATGCTGCAGGAGCCGTCATGAAAATCTGTAAAAATGCAACTCCAAAACATACAATCAAACTGTTTTTGACCCACATCACAAAGTCAGGCAGTGTCTGTGATGGACTGCTCTTTTTCCTGAAAAGCTCTATATAGTTCTCAAACGTAATCTCTTTCGGGAAAAACGACGACTGGAAGAACGCTCCACCTTTTGACAACGACGCAACTACGATAAACCATGTAGGAAGTAGCGACAGTATTATCGCAATCCAAATAATCACTCTTGATATCCACAAGGCAATAGCATCCTGCTTTGTCATATACTCTCTTCCAACCATTATCTTTCACCACCCTCAAATGCTCTTGTTAGCTTCATGTTGATAAGTGAAATTGTCCCAACAATAAAGAAGATTATGATTGACATTGCAGAGGCAAGGTCGTACCTGTAAAACTGCATTGTAAGCTTGTATGTTGTTGAGACAAGAAGGTCTGTATGCCCTGCAAACTGAGTGTCAAGCCTTGCAGGTCCACCACCTGTAACAAGGTACACGACGTTGAAGTTGTTGAAAGCATATGCAAACGATGAAATCAAAATTGGAAGCGCTGTTGGTACAATCATAGGTATTGTAATTTTAAAAAGCTTTGTAAACCAGCCAGCTCCGTCTATCTCGGCAACCTCGTAAAGTTCTGGTGGAATTGACTGAAGAGCACCAAGTGACGCATTCATCATAAATGGGTATGAAAGCCACAGATTAACAATAAATATGCTTATCTTTGCCCAGAACGGGTCTGTCATCCAAGGTATTGGATCAAGGCGAAAAGTTTTTAAAAGCATATTTATAGCTCCATACTCTTCATTCAAAAGTCCCTGCCATGCCAATGAAGCAATTGTTCCTGGGATGGCCCATGGGATTATTAATATTGACCTGTAAATATTTGTCTCTTTCATAAATTTGTTGTTGAGAAGCACAGCAAGCAAAAGCCCCACTGCAAAATTGATAAGAACTGTAACAAATGCAAATGTAAATGTCCATGCAAATGTTGGCGCAAATACCTCTTTGAATGGTCCTGTTATGATGTCAACAAAGTTCTTAAATCCTACAAACTTGTAATCTTCCATGTGGTTGAGATTAAAATTTGTAAATGCATAATAAACTGTCATAGCAATTGGGAAGAAAGACAGCACTGCCATGGATATCAAAGCTGGCGCAAGATATACATAACCTATTGGCTCGCGCTTTTTCATAATCTTTTTTCCTCCTTTAAAATAATATGTGCAATCGTTTGCTCTCGAAAATATTATACAATCCTCTTGCTTGCGTGTCAACATTTTTTTAGTCTTTTCTATAAGGGTTTATTTAACAACTACAATTTCGAAACTCTCGGGATTCAGTTCAAGTTCAATATAGTATGAATAGTTTTTAATTTTCTGCTGCGTGCAGAAAAATTCAATCTCTCTGTTAACAATAAACTCTGACCACAACCTTATTTTTTGCAAAGCTTTGCGTGGATTAAAAAGAATGTACACAGTTTCAGTTTCACTTTTTCGTTCAAGGCAAAGAATGTCACCAATTGAAAACTCTTTAACATAGTCACTGTTTAATGCTGAAGATGTTTTTTTGAGATCAATCAATCTTCTGTAAAACTTAAAAATCTCCTTGTCCTGCTTTTCTTCTTCCCATATCATCCCCCTTCTGCAGTCAGGGTCATGACCGCCTTCCATTCCAATCTCATCGCCATAGTAAATCATAGGAATTCCCTGATAAGTAAGGTTGTATACTTGAGCAAGCATTGCAAGTTTTCTATTTCCAAGTTTTGTCAAAACCCTTTCTGTGTCGTGGCTGCCAATGAGGTTTAGCTGGCATGAAAAAAGTACAGGATTAAATTTTAGTCTGTAGTCTGCCAAAATCCTTGATGCATCCTCTGCATTATATTTACCCATCAAATACCTTGCAAAAACCTCCCACGAAAAGTAGTTCATAACACCGTCAAACATGTCTCCCATAAGGAAATTCTCGCTTCTGTGCATAACCTC
Organism: Caldicellulosiruptor sp. F32; assembly: GCF_000404025.1. Classification (NCBI taxonomy): domain Bacteria; kingdom Bacillati; phylum Bacillota; order Caldicellulosiruptorales; family Caldicellulosiruptoraceae; genus Caldicellulosiruptor; species Caldicellulosiruptor sp. F32. Next base: position 1,327 of record NZ_APGP01000005.1, on the reverse strand, counting down.
GCCAATTAAAAGAATGTCTTTTTTTATTGATTTGAGCTCATTTCTTATCCTTCTTATAAAGTTTTTGTCAAGCTCGTTTGCAACGTCAAACCTAAAGCCGTCAACGTCAAACTCCAAAAGCCAGTATTTCAAAACCTCTAAAAAGAAGTCCTGAACATCTTTGTTTGAAGTATTTATTCTTGGCATGCTCCTCACATTTGTTGCAAAAGTCTCATAGTTTCCTTTTTGGATATCCACAGGCAAAGACCTTATATTATACCAGCTATAATACTTTGAATTTTCTCCATTTTTTATAACATCCTGAAAAGCAAAAAATCCGACGCCTGTGTGGTTAAAAACCATGTCAAGTATTATTCGGATGCCATTTTCGTGAAGACTGTCAACAAGTTCTTTGAACTCCTCTTTTGTACCCAAAAGCGGGTCAACGTCAAAGTAGTCGTCCACGTTATAGCGGTGGCTAGAGGTTGATTTAAAAATTGGTGTAAGATAAATGGCATTTATCCCAAGAGCTTTAAAATACTCTATTTTTTCTTTTATGCCTGCAAAATCACCACCAAGAAAAACTTCAGAGCCTGGTACATCCCAACTGCAGTAATCCCAATCAAATAGTTTCTTGCTGTGCACTTCTTTTTTGCCTCTTTTGAACCTGTCAGGAAATATCTCATAGACAACCAAACCCTCTGTGAAAGAAGGTTTTTCAAAGATATCTGCCTCATTTGCATAAGGAAACTGGAAAGCATCAAAATACAGGTTTTCCTCAGTATCTAAAAGTCCAAACTGGTTAAATACTTTAAAGCTTCCATCTAAAAGCTCAATCAAAAACTTGTACGCAAACCTTGGTGTTTTGTTTTGCACCTGTGCTGTATACACCTCAAACTCTCCCACATTCATGTAAAAGTCCATCTTCACTTTCTGTACATCCAAATCATACCTATCTGAGAATATCAAAGTGACGCTTTTTGCAAAACCTCTTTGCACCCACAGTTTTACATAAAACCTGTCCTTGCTCAGAGCAAAGATGTCATGAACTTGATTGTGAATAACCTGCAAACTTTGCACTCTCCTTCTGAAATATTTTTTTTGAAATACAACATTGAAATTTATTTTATCACTTTTCTATCTATAATGCAAATGTTTGCATAAATTTGTTTTGTAGGTACTTATAAAGTTTTTAAAATGTCAAATTTGGATATTTTCAAATCAATCAAATAATTGTAAAATAAAATATAACAAAAAATCAAAACACCACAATATTACGATAATACATTTTAAAAGAAAGGTGGAAAAAAATGCAGGATATAAGAAGCGTCAAGTCGCAGATATGCAG
>NZ_APGP01000004.1:0-806 GCF_000404025.1 Caldicellulosiruptor sp. F32 | reverse complement strand
CCAGTTTGCAGGTCAAAACTCAAACTACAAAGGACCTATCTATCTTGACAATATAAGAGTAAGACCAGAAGATGCGTCAAACCTCTCAAAAGAGGACTATGGAAGTAGCGAAGAAGAGGAGATTGTGGAGGACTTTTTCACAGGGGTCACTCTTGTGTATCCACAGGAAGGCAAAAACTTTGTGTACAACTTTGAAAAAGATACAATGGGATTTTATAAATACTCAGGGGATGGATTTGCAAAGAAGACAAAATCAATGGAATTCTCACAGGACTTGAAGACATCCACAAATGCAGGCAGCCTCAAGCTCAATGCTAATTTCCAGGGTACAGCGTTTGAAGAAATGAACATTGCTGTAAAGCTCACAGACAAGGAAGAAAAACTTTTTGACCTTGGCAAATACTCTACACTTGAGTATACAATCTATATTCCAAATCCAGACAAAGTTGCCGGAAAAATTATGTCAGCAAGTGCAGTGGATAGTCCATGGAAGATAATCAAAGACTTTACACTTCTTAACTACAAAGATAAGATAACATGGAAAGAGATAAACGGAAAGACTTATGCGGTCATAAAGTGCGTGGATAATCTTTACAATGTAAAAGAAAAAGCAGGTGTATTGGTTTTGAGAATTGCGGGGTCTTATGTAAAGTATACAGGACCCATCTACATTGACAATATAGCATTAATTGCTGGAAAGAAGGTTGCACCAAAGGTGACACAGGTATTACTTCCAAATCCAAAAACATATTATAAAATTAAGATTGAGGCTGAGAGTGCAAGCGACGGCTGGGCATACAGCGTTG
>NZ_APGP01000003.1:0-49301 GCF_000404025.1 Caldicellulosiruptor sp. F32 | reverse complement strand
TTGGCTGTACTTGTGACAGGTGGTGCAGGCTTTATTGGCTCACATATTGTAGACAAGCTGATTGAAAAGAACTATGATGTGTGTGTTGTTGATAACCTGAGTTCAGGAAATCTCAAAAATATAAATCCGAAAGCCGAATTTTATAAACTTGACATTCGAGATAACTTAGAAGATGTATTTAAAGAGAACAAAATTGAATATTGTATTCATCAGGCAGCACAGGTAAGTGTGACAAAGTCAATGGAAAACCCAATTTTGGACTGTAGCGTGAATATTTTGGGTACGCTGAATTTATTGAGTTTTTGCGCAAAGTACGAGATAAAAAAGTTTATCTATGCTTCATCAGCTGCAGTCTATGGAGAGCCTCAGTATCTTCCTATAGATGAAAGTCACCCAAAAAATCCGATGTCATTTTACGGGATATCTAAGCTCACGGCAGAAAAGTATATAGAGAGATTTGCACAAAGTTATGGCTTTGAGTACGTTATCTTCAGATATTCAAATGTCTATGGACCAAGACAAGATCCATTTGGAGAAGGTGGAGTTGTTTCAATATTTTGTGAGAGAATGCAAAATGGCAAAGATGTTATGATTTTTGGTGATGGCAATCAAACTCGAGATTTTATATTTGTAGAAGATGTTGCTGAAGCAAATTATCTTGCACTTCAAAATCCGATAAAAGGTACATTTAATTTGAGTACAAATACAAGAGTTTCTATAAATGAGCTATTTGGAATAATTTCAGGCTTGACAGGATATCAAAAAAGCGCTGTATATACGCAAAAAAGACCAGGGGATATTCAACACAGCACGCTTGACAACAGTTTACTAAAAAGTCTGCTTTCATGGAGTCCAAAATATTCGTTAAAAGAAGGGCTTACAAAAACCATTGAATATTTTAAAAATAGAACTGTTTAGCAAAGGATAAATATGGGTATCATTATATTGTTAAAAAAACAAAACCATCTTTAGAAAAGGGGTAGTTTTGAGATGATAAAAAGAGGCTTTAGATATCAAACAGGTGAGATTGAAGAGATTGCAAAGCTTTTGAAAGAAGGCAATATTCCTGAGGTTGACATTGACTTTGAGAGGGAGATTGAAGAGGTTATATCTGACCTAAAAATGTACGGATTTGAGGTTGCCAAAGAAAATAGCTATGATTACGATGCAGTTAATAAGATAGAACATCCAGATTTTATGTTCAGGTTAAAATTGATTGACACGGCTACTGGTAAGACCTGCTTTGTAGACTTTTACGAAGGGCCAAAGGATGAGGATGATGGTTATGATGAAATTTGGTGGGGATAATATATTGTAAATGAATTTCATGTTGACATGTGCCATTTTTTGTATTACAATAATCTATATTTAGAAAAGAGGTGAAATTATATGGATATGTTTGCAGACAATGTTGTAACATTAGTAGACGAGGAAGGAAGAGAGATATCATTTGAAATGCTTGATAAGGTCAATTACAATGGTAATGACTATATAGTCCTTCTTCCTTTAGAAGAGATTGAAAAGGAAGACGAAGAGGCAGAGGTCATCATACTGCGAATTGAAGATAGAGACGGAGAAGAGGTCTATGTTGGTGTAGAAGATGAGGAGGAGCTTGAAAACGTATTTGAAATTTTCCAGTCCCGCTTTGATGATGAAGACTTTGACGTGTATGATGAAGAAGACGAAGAATAATTGAGAAAATAAAGCACGACCAATTTTTATGGTCGTGCTTTATTTTTTTTGTTGTAAAATATGGTATAATAATAACTATAAAGTTAAATTTTATTCTTGACAAAAAATTTGAAGAGGGTGGCAAGTAGAATGAAAAGGCTTATAAAAAAGGCAATCATTCCTGCGGCAGGACTTGGGACAAGATTTTTGCCTGCAACAAAGGCCCAGCCCAAAGAGATGCTTCCTATTGTTGACAAGCCTACAATACAGTATATAGTTGAAGAGGCGTTAGAATCGGGAATAGAGAGCATTTTAATAGTCACAGGACGCGGCAAAAGAGCTATAGAAGACCATTTTGACAAGTCGTTTGAGCTTGAGGTTGCTCTTGAGAACAAAAAGGACTTTGATAACCTTCAGATGATAAGAAAGATTGCTGACTACAATGTGCATTATATCCGTCAAAAAGAGCCAAGGGGTTTGGGTGATGCTGTTTACTGTGCAAGACTTTTTATTGACAATGAACCTTTTGCTGTACTTTTAGGTGATGACATAATTATATCGGACAAGCCTTGTTTAAAACAGCTAATTGAGGTGTACGAAGAGTACAGGACAACAATTTTGGGTGTTCAAAAGGTACCAGAAGAAGATGTTAGCAAATACGGAATTGTTGCAGGAAAGCAGATTGAAGATAGAATTTACAAGGTAAAAGACCTTGTTGAGAAGCCAAAGAAGGAAGAATCACCTTCAAATATTGCTGTTTTGGGAAGGTACATAATCACACCAGAGATTTTAAACATATTGGAACACACAAAAGAAGGAATTGGAGGAGAGATTCAACTAACTGATGCCTTAAGAGAGCTTTCAAAGAAAGAGGCTATGTACGCTTATGAGTTTGAAGGAAAAAGATATGATGTTGGAAACAAACTTGGGTTCTTGCAGGCAACAGTTGAAATTGCACTTTCAAGAGAAGATATCGGAAAAGATTTTTATAACTATCTTGTCACAATTGTAAATGCTAAAGATTATAAAGAAAAATTAAGTCAATTAGAAAAGATTTAAGACCTTTTTCCTGGCCACTTTCAAAAAGTGGCTTTTTTGTTATTGAAAATTAAGTCATATTTTTATATAATATTGGCATAAAAATTTAATACCTGATATTAATATCAAATATTAAATCATGGTGATAAAAATATGGCAAAGTTATCCAGAAAGGAAAGACACAGGTTGCTACTGCAGAAAATAAAAGAAAATCCGTTTATAACAGATGAGGAACTCGCAGAGGAGTTTGGTTGTTCTGTCCAGACAATTAGGCTTGACAGGGCTATATTGGACATCAAAGAGGTAAGAGAAAGAATAAAAGAGATGGCAAAAGAAAGTCTTGGAAAACTCAAGACTATCTCACCACGGGATGTTGTTGGTGAGATAATTGACATAGAACTTGGCAGCTATGCTATTGCCACATTTGAACCGGAACTTTGGACGACATTTTCAAATTCTCAGATGGTAAAAGGGCAGCATATCTATGCGTTTGCAGAGTCCATTGCAATGTCTGTGATTGACGCGAAAGCAGCACTCATCGGTATTGCGAATATCAAATACAAAACGCCTGTCTTTGCAAATGACAGGCTTGTTGCCAGGGCTGAGCTTAAGAAAAAGAGAAATAACAAGTATATAGTGTGGGTGTTTATCAAAAGGAACAATGAAGAGGTTTTTAGAGGCAAGTTTATTCTTGTTGCAATAGATGATGAAAACAAAGAAACAGGCCAGACAGGAGTGTAAGACTTATGAAGATAGGTATTGATACAATGGGCGGAGATAATGCACCATCTTCGGTTATTGAAGGAGTTGCGATATATCTTGCTCAAAATGGTCAAGACAACGTTGTTCTTTTCGGAAATAAAAGTGTGATTGAGAAAGAGTGTGTAGATAGGATAAAAGACCTTTCAAGAGTTGAGATAGTTGACTGCAAAGAAAAGATAGAATTTGATGATGAGCCAGTGAAAGCTATAAGGCAAAAGAAAGACTCATCAATTGTTGTTGGACTAAAATACTTAAAAGAAAGGCAAATAGACGCATTTGTGTCAGCTGGCAGCACAGGCGCGCTCATGGCAGGCGGACTTTTGATAGTTGGAAGAATTAAAGGTATAGACAGACCTGCACTTACAACAAAACTTCCTTACAAAAGTGGCCAGTATCTTTTAATTGATGTTGGTTCTAACACAGATTGCAGACCTATTAACATCCTGCAATTTGCTCAGATGGCAACTGTGTATGCCAGCAAAGTCCTTGGTAAAAACAACCCTACAGTAGGACTTTTGAATATAGGCACAGAAGAAACGAAAGGAAATGACCTTTCTAAACAGTCTTATGAAATTCTGAAAAATGCAAAGAATATAAACTTTGTTGGGAATGTGGAGGCACGAGATTTGCCATTTTCACCACCTGATATAGTTGTTTGTGATGGATTTGTAGGAAACATTGTTTTGAAACTCACAGAAGGTTTTGGACTTCTCTTTTTTGATATATTAAAGGATATAGCAAAACAGAGCGTTAAAGCTAAAATAGGTGCACTTTTGTTAAAACCATACTTAAAAAACTTAAAAGGCAAGTATGATTACAAGGAAGTAGGAGGAGCTCCTCTTTTAGGTATAGATGGAATTATAATTAAATGCCATGGTTCTTCTGACGGCCAAGCCATTTTCAATGGCATAAATCAAGCTAAAACTTTTTATGAAAATAATGTATTAGAGTTACTTAAGGAAGAAATCACAGCCGAAAGCGAGGTCTAAAAATGGCTCAAAATGTCAAGATTCTTTCAACTGGAAGATATGTTCCAGACAGAGTCCTTACGAATTATGATTTAGAGAAGATGGTTGACACTTCAGATGAATGGATAACTCAAAGAACAGGTATAAAAGAGCGAAGGATTGTTGATGGCACAACTTCCACAACTGATTTGGCAGTGAGAGCTGCCAAAAATGCAATGGACAAAGCAGGTATTTTACCAGATGACATTGACCTTGTGATTGTTGCAACGGTTACACCGGAGATGTTTTTTCCTTCAACAGCTTGCCTTGTTCAAAAAGAGCTAAAACTAAAAAATGCATTTGCTTTTGACATTTCAGCTGCGTGTTCTGGTTTTATCTATGCGATGGCAATTGCAACCCACTTTATTCAAAACGGGTTTTGTAAAAACGCACTTGTAATAGGAGCAGAGGCGCTCTCCAGAATAACAAACTGGTCTGACAGGTCAACATGTGTTTTGTTTGGCGATGGAGCTGGTGCAGCAATTTTGAGTAGCGGTGATGAGCAAGGTATTTTGGGATTTGAGCTGGGTTCGGATGGAGAAAACGGGCTTTTGCTTTACTGTCATGCATTTGGACTGAGTGATGTAACTTATTCACAGGTAAAAGAAAATCCAAACTTCAGAAAAATCTATATGGAGGGTAATGAGGTCTATAAATTTGCAGTCAAGATTATGCCATATGCAGTTGAAAAGGTTTTAGAAAAGGTGGGACTTTCTTCATCTGATATAGATGTTTTTATTCCTCATCAGGCAAATATAAGAATAATAGAAAGTGCTGCAAAGAGATTAAAAATACCTATGGAGAAGGTCTTTGTAAACCTTCACAAGTATGGCAATACCTCTGCTGCGTCAATCCCTATTGCTCTTGACGAAGCAGTCGAAGAAGGAAGAATTAAAAAAGGTGACAAGGTTGTTTTGGTTGGATTTGGCGGTGGTTTGACATGGGCATCCACTGTTATTAAATGGGTATAGAAAGGAAAGGTGTAAAAGGGAAATGGGAAAGGTTGCGGTAATGTTTCCTGGGCAAGGTGCGCAGTTTGTTGGAATGGGATTTGACTTTTATCAAAACTTTGATGAGTCAAAGAAGATTTTTGATTTGGCAAATGAAGCGCTTGGCTTTGATTTGAAGCACATCATATTTAATGGGCCAGAGGAAGAACTAAAACTTACAAAGATAACGCAGCCAGCAATTTTGACAACTTCAATTGCAATATATGAAGCTGTGAAAGACAAAATAAAACCAGATGCTGCTTTTGGTCAGAGCTTGGGCGAATATTCAGCATTGGTTGCTGCAGGAAGCATTGAGTTTAAAAGTGCAGTGTTGCTTGTTTCAAAAAGAGGTGAGTACATGCAAAATGAAGTACCAGAGGGCATTGGCACAATGGCGGCAGTGATTGGGCTCTCAATAGACGCTGTAAAAGAGGTTTGCCAAGAAGCAAGTAGCAAAGGTGTTGTTGAGATTTCAAATATAAACTCACCTGACCAGACTGTCATCTCTGGGCACAAAGAAGCTGTACATTTTGCAATGGAAATAGCAAAGCAAAAGGGAGCAAAAAGGTGTGTCGAGCTCAATGTCTCAGCTCCGTTTCATTGCAGCTTAATTAAAGGAGCAGGAGAAAAATTGAAAAAGCATCTTTTGGAGATTGATATTAAAGAGCCTCAAATTCCTGTGCTGTCAAATGTTACAGCAGAGTATCTATCAAAAGACACTATTGTAGCCCTTCTTGAAAAACAGGTATATACAACGGTCAATTTCTTAGGATGTGTAAATAAGCTGATTGAAGAGGGATTTGACACATTTGTTGAAATTGGTCCAGGAAATGTTTTGAGCGGACTTGTTAAGAAAATAAAGAAAGATTTGAAGATTGTCAATATAAATAAGGTGGAAGATGTAAAAAACCTGTAATGGCAATAAGTAGATTTTAAAATAGGAGGAAATTAGGATATGCAGCTTTTAAAAGACAAAGTAGCACTGATAACAGGTGCTTCAAGGGGTATTGGAAGGGCGATAGCTTTAAAGTTTGGTCAAAATGGTGCAAATGTAGTTATCAACTACTCTTCCAGTGAGTTTCAGGCCCAAACTCTAAAAGAGGAAATAGAAAAATTGGGAGTAAAAGCACTTACAATTAAGTGTGATGTTTCAAACTCAGAGGAAGTAAATGCTATGTTTTCACAAATAGAAAAAGAGTTCGGAAGACTTGACATTCTTGTGAACAATGCTGGGATTACTAAGGATGGATTAATTCTTAGAATGAATGAGGAAGATTTTGACAAGGTGATTGCTATTAATCTAAAAGGTGCCTTTTTGTGCGCAAAAGCAGCATCAAAGATAATGGTAAAGCAAAGAGAAGGTAATATTATAAATATTTCATCTGTTGTTGGGATTATAGGAAATGTAGGGCAAACAAATTATGCTGCGTCAAAAGCTGGTATAATAGGTCTTACAAAGTCGCTTGCAAAAGAGCTTGCTTCTCGAAATATCAGAGTGAATGCTATTGCACCAGGGTTTATAAAAACTGACATGACGGAGGTTTTAAGTGACAAGGTAAAAGAAATGATGCTTTCTTCCATCCCACTTGGTCGGTTTGGTGAGGCTGAGGAGGTTGCAAATGTAGCCCTGTTTTTGGCATCAAGTTTGTCGTCATATATTACCGGGCAGGTTATTGTTGTTGACGGTGGGATGGTTATGTAATAATATTCTTATAGTGAGCATTATTTTAAAATCCAAAATTTTTGGAGGTGTTTTTTGTGAACAGTGAAATCTTTGAAAAGGTAAAGAAGATTATAGCTGACAAACTTGACATTGAAGAGGACAAAATCACACCTGAATCATCATTTTTAGACGACCTTGGAGCAGACTCATTGGACATTGTTGAACTTATCATGGAGCTTGAAGAGGAATTCAACATTGAAATTCCAGATGAAGATGCGGAAAAGATTAGAACAGTTGCCGATGCAGTGAAATATATTGAAGAGCATCAATAAGAAAGTACTTACCCCTGCTTTAGATACCTAAAAAAGCAGGGGTAAAGTATTCAACTTTAAAACTTAGGAGGTTGCTTACATTGAAAAGAAGAATTGTTATAACTGGCCTTGGTGTTATATCCTCCTTAGGGTTTGATATAGATACCTTCTGGAGTGCGATAAAGTCTGGGAAAAATGGTATCAAAGTTGTGGAAAAGTTTGACGTTTCAAACTACCCAACAAAGGTTGCAGCAGAGATTGTTGACTTTGACCCAACAAATTACATAGATAAAAAAGAAGCAAGGAGAATGGACAGATTCACACACTTTGCTTTGGCAGCAACAAAGCTTGCTATTGAGGATAGCAAATTGAACTTGGAAGATATCGACAAGACAAAAGTTGGGGTTGTGATTGGAAGTGGAATTGGTGGAATTGAAACATTAGAAGAGCAGGCCAACATATTGAGAGAAAAAGGACCATCAAGGGTAAGTCCATTTTTTGTTCCAATGATGATAGCAAACATTGCAGCAGGGCACATTGCCATAACTTATGGTTTAAAAGGAATTAATGAAACAATTGTCACAGCATGTGCATCATCTGCTCATGCAATTGGTGAGGCGTTTAAGATGATTCAGCGCGAAGATGCTGATATTATCATCACAGGGGGAGCTGAAGCAGCAATAACTCCGCTTTCGTTTGCAGGATTTTGTGCTATGAAGGCAATGTCAACAAACCCTGACCCGCAGACTGCCTGCAGGCCTTTTGACAAGGATAGAGATGGGTTTGTAATGGGCGAAGGTTCAGCGATACTGATTTTGGAAGAGCTTGAGCATGCCAAAAAGCGCGGTGCTAAGATTTATGCTGAGGTTGTTGGATATGGTGCATCAGATGATGCATATCATATAACAGCACCTGATCCAGAGGGCGAAGGGCCTATGCTTGCAATGCAAAAAGCAATAAGGGATGCGGGAATTGAACCTCAGGAGATTGATTATATAAACGCACATGGTACATCCACACCATACAACGACAAATTCGAAACACTAGCGATCAAAAAGGTGTTTGGAGATCATGCATATAAACTTTCAATTAGCTCAACAAAGTCAATGACAGGGCACTGGCTTGGTGCAGCAGGAGCTGTTGAGACTTTGATTACAGCTTTAGCAGTATATGACCAGTTTGTTCCGCCAACTATAAACTATGCTACAAAAGATGAGGAATGTGATTTAGATTATACAGTAAACCAAGGGAAAGAGAGAAGTATCAAGTATGCAATGACAAATTCATTTGGATTTGGTGGGCACAACGCAGTTCTTGTTTTAAAAAGATATGAAGGTTGATATTTAAAATGCCCCAATTGAGTGTGTTAGTGGTTGGGGCATTTTATATTTATTGAGTATTTTGAATATTTTGTATGAGGTAGGAGAAATACGACAATGAGAAGTACAGAAATGACACACATAGAGAAAAAACTTGGTTATAGATTTAAAAATCCGAATTTATTAAAGCTTGCACTTACTCACAAATCAGCAACCCATGATGACAAAAATTGCTACGAGAGACTTGAATTTTTAGGAGATGCTGTATTAGAGCTTGTTGTGAGCAAATATCTTTTTGAACATTTTCCGCAACTTTCAGAAGGTGAGCTTACAAATCTTCGCGCAACAATTGTGTGCAGTGAGACACTCTCAAAGGTTGCTGAAACGCTGAATCTGAAAAGATATATTGTATTTGGAAAGAATGAAAAAGAAGAAGGTTTTGAGAATAACAAATCAATTTGGTCAGATGTGCTTGAGGCAATATTTGGTGGTATTTTTCTGGAATCAGGATACAAGATGGCTGAAAAAATAGTGATAAATCTTTTAGAACCGTTTATTAAAAAGGCTGCTGAGGGAAAACTCTTTTATGATTACAAAACAAAGCTTCAAGAATTTATTCAGAGAGAGAAAAACATTGAGATTAAGTATATAGATTATGAAAACCTTGAAAATAATTTATCAAGGTTTAAGTCAGAGCTCTACATTGGAAAAAATAAAATTTCAGAAGGGTATGGAAATAGCAAGAAGGAAGCGCAGCAGGAGGCAGCTTTAAATGCACTTAAAAAGCTGGGAGTGATAGAAGATTGAAGAGCAGGATTCTTCCTATTTTTATTCCTCAATACGGCTGCCCTTTTAAGTGTATATTCTGCAACCAGAAGATAATCTCAGGTGAAAAAGAGGATGTGACTGTGCAGAGAATAAAACGTCAGATTGAAGAAGGACTTAGTAAAAATAAAGGTGAAGATGTAGAACTTGCATATTATGGAGGGAATTTTACGGCTATTGATATCAAAATGCAGCAAAAACTTCTTGAGCTTGCAAAAAGCTTTGAAAATATAAAAAGTATTCGAATTTCCACAAGACCAGATTGTATAGATAAAGAAATTTTGGGATTTTTGAAAGATTACAATGTAAAAACAATAGAGCTTGGTATACAGAGCATGTTTGATGATGTTTTAGAAGCTTCAAAAAGGGGGCACACTGCAAAAGATTCAGTTAAGGCAATAGAACTTATAAAATCATTTGATTTTTTATTAGGTGTGCAGCTTATGGTAGGGCTTCCAAACTCAACCCCTGAGAAAGATATAAAAAGTGCAGAAATTTTATGCCGTTATCAGCCCAACATTGCAAGAATCTATCCTACCTTGGTTATAGAAGACACATATCTTGCTGAGATGTATCAAAAAGGTGAGTATCAACCTTTGTCTTTGGAGGATGCAGTTTTAATTAGTAGTCAAATAAAAGAAATTTTTATAGACAATAGTGTGAAGGTCATAAGAGTAGGCCTTCAGCCAACAGAAGAGATAAATTATAACGCTAAGGTGATTGCAGGTCCATTTCATCCTTCATTTGGTGAACTTGTTGATTCAGAAATAATATTTAGAAGAATAAAAAATGCGTTGTTACAAAAAAACTTAGAATATTTTGAGATTTTTGTGCATCCAAAAAACTTTTCAAGACTCGTAGGGCAGAAGAAAAGAAATATTGAGCGTCTGAAAGAAATGTACAATTTAGATGCAATAAAGATCATAAACGAATATGAAGACACAGATACGATAAGAATTTTGGCTGGTGAAAAAGAGGTGATTATTGATATTAAAGGGCTGTGAGGTGTTTTTAACATAGATTTAACATTCATTTTAAATTGATTTAACATTGGTACTATAAAATTAAAAATATAAGAATCGATACAAAGGGTAAAAATATTTTGTAAACAAAATTTTTATTGAGGAGTGAAAAGATGAACAAAAAAATTGCTGTTCTGTTTTTGATAGTAAGTATGTTAAGTGTTATCTTGTTTGGTTGTAAAAGCGCAAATGTTCAGGGTCCATCTACTAAAAAGTCAATTACAGTTGCGGGTTCTACTTCTGTTCAACCTTTGGCAGACGATTTGGCAAAAGCGTTTATGCAAGAGCATCCTGAGACAAAGATTGAAGTTCAGGGTGGTGGGTCTGCGGTTGGAATAAAATCTGCAAGAGACGGTGTTGCTGACATCGGAATGTCTTCTCGTGAACTAAAACCTGAAGAAAAAGGTTTGAATGAATTTAAGATTGCAGTCGATGGAATAGCAGTTGTTGTCCATCCTTCAAACCCAATCAAAAATCTTACCTTGCAGCAGATAAGAAATATTTATACAGGCAAAATCAAAAATTGGAAGGAAGTTGGCGGGAAAGATGCTCAAATTGTTGTTGTAACACGTGAAGAAGGTTCAGGTACACGTGGTGCATTCGAAGAGCTTGTTATGAAAGGTGAAAGCATAACAGACTCTGCAGTTGTACAGCCATCAACTGGTGCTGTAAAGCAGTCAATTTCACAAGACCCAAATGCAATTGGATTTATTTCGATGGGGGTTGTTGACTCAACTGTCAAAGCTGTAAGTATTGAGGGTGTTGAGGCAACAGAAGAAAATGTCAAAAACGGCAAGTACAAACTACAAAGGCCGTTTCTATTCTTGACAAAGGACAAGCCAACAGGACTTGTAAAAGACTTTATTGACTTTGCGCTCAGCAGTGAGGGTCAGGCTATAGTAGAAAAGTATCATTATATAAGAGTTAAATAAGGTTTTGGATATTAATATAGAATAAATTTGACAGAAAATTTTGAAAATAGGGAGAAGAAGGGAATGTCCAAAAAGGGTGGTCTAATCGAGTTAATTTTGCTCCTTGCTGCTGCGATTTCTGTCATCTCTGTCTTGTTGATAACAATATTTATATTCAAAGAAGGCTTTTCAATAATCAAAGAATATGGGCTTTTCAATTTTGTTCTTGGCACAAAATGGGCACCCTTGAGTGGCAAGTTTGGTATTTTGCCAATGATAATTGGCTCTGTGTATGTAACATTGGGGGCAATTATAATAGGAGTTCCTATTGGTATTGCAACTGCAATATTTTTGGGTGAGCTTGTGAGCGAAAAAGTTGCGAGGGCAGTTCGACCTTTTGTTGAACTTCTTGCTGGTATTCCTTCTGTTGTGTATGGATTTTACGGACTTGTTGTAATTGTCCCACTTATAAGAAAAATGTTTGGCGGTTCAGGTTTTTCAGTTTTAGCTTCATCAATAATCTTGGGAATTATGATTCTACCAACTATTATAAACATATCAGAAGTTTCGATTAGGTCTGTGCCAAAGGAGTATAAGGAAGGTTCATTGGCACTTGGTGCAACCCACTGGCAGACAATAAAAGGAGTAATTTTACCAGCTGCAAGGTCAGGTATAATTGCCTCAGTGATATTGGGGATGGGAAGAGCAATTGGTGAGACAATGGCAGTAATTATGGTTGCAGGTAACAGTCCCAAGATTCCAAAAGGGATATTTGACCAGGTAAGAACTCTCACAGGAAATATTGCAATTGAGATGGGGTATGCATCAGGAAAACATGCCCAGGCACTTTTTGCAACTGGTATTGTACTTTTTGTAATTATTATGATTTTAAATACAATTGCAAATGTAATTGCAAGAAGAGTTGGTGAAGAAAGATGATAAAGAAAAATAAAATAATACAGGGTATCGTGTTTGCCATTATTGGAATATTTACATTGATAACAATAGCTATTCTTTTAGCGATCTTATTTCACATTGTAATAAATGGAATACAAGGATTGAAATTGTCATTTATTATTGACTATCCTGAAGAGATGGGAAAAAGCGGAGGAATCTTTCCTATAATAGTTGGTACCATTTACATTACAATCTTGGCAGTGATTATTGCTGCGCCAATTGGTGTTTTGGCTGCAATCTATCTTACAGAATACGCAAAAAAAGGGAAGATATTGTCGCTTATTAGATTTGGTACTGAAACATTAGCTGGAATCCCTTCAATTATCTATGGGCTTTTTGGTTTTGCTTTTTTTGTCATTGCTCTTGGATTTAGATGGTCTATCTTGTCTGGTGCGCTTACTTTGTCAATAATGATTTTGCCAACAATTGTGAGGACATCCGAAGAAGCAATAAAGACAGTTCCTATGTCCTTTAGAGAAGGCAGTCTTGCCCTTGGTGCCACAAAATGGCAGACAATTGCAAAAGTGGTCATACCTCCTGCAATGCCAGGTATTTTGACAGGTGTAATTTTAGGTGTTGGAAGGGCGATAGGTGAGACAGCTGCGGTGCTTTTGACAGCAGGAAGTTCTTTGAACCTTCCAACAAGCATATTTAGCCCGGCAAGGACAATGGCTGTGCACTTGTATATCCTTTCTTCTGAAGGTCTTTCAAAAGTGAACTCTTATGCTACGGCAACACTGTTGATTATCATTGTCCTTATTATAAATACCTGTGCAAACATGATAATAAGAAGATACAATAAAATTTTGGGACATTGATATTTAAAAAATTTTCTACTTGCCAAGAAGGAATTTTTTAAATCATGTAGAATTATATAACTGAATAGTTGAACAAGCTGTCATAACACCATATTCAGGAGGTATGGAAAGGATGGAAGTTCTAAAAGTTGCTGCTACATCAAAACCACAGAAGGTGGCAGGGGCTCTGACTGCTGTGATTAAAGAAAAAAGGTGCGCAGAACTTCAGGCAGTTGGAGCAGGTGCTGTAAATCAGGCTGTTAAAGCCATTGCAATTGCAAGAGGTAAAGTGGCACCAAATGGTATTGATTTGATTGTAATCCCTGCGTTTTCAGAAATTAATATCGATGGGGAAGAGAGAACGGCAATAAAGTTCATAGTTCAAGCAAGATAACAAAGGGGACTTTTTAAAGTAGGCAGGTAGAAAAAAACTACCTGCTTTTTTTGTTTGTTTTTAGTAAATAATCTTTTGAGCAAAGTAACGTTTCTTTGTGAGCTGTTTTCAGTTTGGAAGATAAAATGTTTTAAAATAAATTCATAGTATTTCGATTTAAATTATCAAAATTTTTATTTTAAAATCTATTGACAAACATTTTTCAAGATATTAAAATGAAAGACAACTAAGTAGGCATTAATATGAGAGTTTGTTAACACAATCATCACAGCAACTTTATCTCAACACCTAAAGAATAGGCAAAAAAGCGGGGTGCAGCACAGTGAGTGAAACTCAAATAACCAGAGAGGGAGCATTTGAGCTTTTAAAAAGATACACAAAAAGTGAGAGCCTTATTAAACATGCTTTGGCTGTGGAAGCGGTTATGAAACATTTTGCAAGATTGTTTGGTCTGGGTGAGGATGAAGTAACAAAATGGGGTATAATTGGATTATTACATGACCTTGATTATGAGATGTATCCCGAACAACACTGTAAAAAAGTTCGAGAGATATTGACAAATCATGGATATCCTGAAGAGTATATAAGGGCTATTGAGAGCCATGGATACAATATTGTTAATGATGTAAAGCCTATTCACCAGATGGAAAAAGTACTTTATACAATAGATGAATTAACTGGACTTATTACAGCAGTTGCTATATTAAGACCAAGTCGAAGTTTGGTTGATCTCAAAGTAAGCTCTGTAAAAAAGAAGTGGAAACAGAAGTCTTTTGCAAGCGGGATTAACCGTCAAGTGATAGAAGATGGTGCCAAAATGCTTCAAATGGACTTAGATTATATAATTGAGCAAACAATTATAGGGATGCAAAGTGTTGCAGAAGAAATAGGTCTTAACGGGAGCTCATAGTAAAGATAGTGTTTTATAAAACTAAAGCAAAGTTATAGTAAGTATTCTCAGGGGAGGAATTTTGTTGATTCGAATTAGAAATCTTACAAAAATCTACTATTCAAATGGAATAGCTATCAAAGCATTAGATAATATCAATCTGGACATAGAAAAAGGTGATATTTTTGGAATAATAGGTCCAAGTGGTGCTGGTAAAAGTACACTTATACGATGTATAAATATGTTAGAAAAACCCACCCATGGATCGATAGAAATAGATGGTGTTGAAATGACAAAGCTTTCTCCTACTGAGCTGAAAGAAATGCGAAAAAAGGTAGGCATAATATTTCAACATTTTAACCTTTTGTCATCCCGAACTGTTAAAGGAAATGTAGCGTTTCCTTTAGAAATTGCGGGGCTGGGCAAAAAAACAATAGACAACAGAGTAAAAGAGCTTTTAGAATTGGTTGGGCTTACTAATAAAGCAGATAGCTATCCTTCGCAGCTGTCAGGTGGACAAAAACAGCGCGTAGGCATAGCCAGAGCACTGGCTAACAATCCAAAAGTACTTTTGTGTGATGAGGCAACCTCAGCGTTAGATCCGGAGACCACTTTGTCTATTTTGAATCTTCTTAAAGAAATTAACAGAGAGTTTGGAATTACCATTGTAGTGGTAACGCACGAGATGAATGTTGTTAAACAAATTTGCAACAAAGTGGCAGTGATGGAAAAAGGTCAAATTGTTGAACAAGGATTGCTTACAGAAATATTTGCAAATCCAAAGACAAGAATTGCTCGAAATTTCTTAAGATCTTTGACTTTTTCTGAACTTCCAGAGGAATTAAAAGATAAAATTAGAAACCTCCACCGTAGCCATTTGGAATGGAAAATTATCAAGATTGACTTTTTTGGTGAGGTTACTGCTGAGCCTATCTTGAGCAGTATCATTAAAAAGTTTGACATGGATATCAATGTGCTCTATGGGAATATTGATCAAATTCAAGGTATACCTTATGGTACTCTTATAGTTGAACTGAGAGGTAGCAGTAAAATTGAAGGTGTTTTAAGATATCTGAGGGAGTTGGGGCTGGAGGTGGAGGTGATAGATAATGTCTGAAACTTTGCAGCTGTTATTAGTTTCTACATGGCAAACTATATACATGGTGCTTATTTCAACCCTTATTGCAACAGTGTTGGGAATACCACTTGGTGTACTCCTTATGGTGACTGACAAGGGGCAAATACTTCAAAATGATATTTTAAATAAGATATTGAGTACCATTGTAAATATATTTCGTTCAATACCATTTGTGATTCTTTTGATAGTACTTATGCCTTTTACTCGACTGATAGTTGGAACATCAATTGGAACTACCGCAGCTATTGTACCTTTATCAGTTGCAGCTATTCCTTTTATGGGCAGGCTTACAGAAACAGCTTTAAGAGAGGTAGACCGTGGTGTTATCGAAGCAGCACAAGCTATGGGGGCTTCCCCATTTCAAATTGTAATAAAAGTGTTAATTCCTGAAGCCTTGCCTTCGATAGTTTCAGGAATAACTATTACAGCTATAAATCTGATAGGGTATTCGGCTATGGCAGGTGTTATAGGTGGTGGTGGATTAGGAGATTTGGCTGTCAGGTATGGGTATCAGCGGTTTATGATTGATATAATGCTTTGGACTGTAGCAATTTTGATTGCTATGGTGCAGTTGACGCAGCTTATAGGAGATTTTTTTGTTCGACGGCTATCAAGAAATAGGTAACATTAAAATTTATTGTAGAAGGAGGGATTTAATTATGAACAGACTTGTAAGGAAAAGAATTTTGATTACATTATTAATATTTGGACTTTTAATAGTTTCACTTGTTGGGTATGGCGCAAAGCAGGCAAATACCTTTGCTAAACAGACACAAACTACTGTAAAGAAAAAAATAACCATAAAAGTTGGTGCAACACCTGTGCCTCATGCAGAAATTTTAAATGTCGTAAAACCTATTCTTGAGAAAAAGGGAATCAGATTAGTGATTGTGGAGTTCACAGATTATGTTCAGCCAAATCTTAAACTGGCTGACAAAGAGTTAGACGCTAATTTCTTCCAACATATACCTTATCTTGAGGATTTTTCAAAACAACATAGACTTAATCTAACATATATTGCTAAGGTGCATATTGAGCCGATGGGAATATATTCTCGAAAAGTAAAAAAACTTAGCCAATTAAAACAGGGGGCTACAATTGCTATACCAAATGATGCTACAAATGGTGGTAGAGCTTTGCTGCTTTTACAATCAGCGGGATTAATAAAACTAAAACCGAATGCCGGTATTAAAGCCAAAGTAAGTGATATTATTAAAAATCCTAAAAAGATAAAAATCATTGAACTTGAAGCTGCAACTTTACCAAGAGTGTTACCGGATGTTGATGCAGCAGTTATAAACACTAATTATGCTTTAGAGGCAAAACTTGTTCCAACAAAAGACGCGTTGTTTATTGAAAATGCTAATTCTCCATATGTTAATGTATTAGCAGTTCGCAAAGGTGATGAATCCAGACCTGAACTAAAAGAGTTGGCCAAAGCGTTGAATTCTCCAGAAGTAAAGAAATTCATTAATAATAAGTATAAAGGTGCTGTTGTACCTGCTTTCTAAAGAGTTATGAATACAGAAATTAATTTAAATTATATGGACCACCAGGAAAATTTAAACCTGGGTGTAATCATTGACTCTTTGTCAAGAGTTGGGGTGGGTGTTCTGAATGCCCACCTTTCAGTTTAATTAAGCATGTGTTTAATTACAACAATAATACAATATTATAGCTATGACTATTATAAATATTTGATTGCGAAAGCTTATCGACCAATTCCATTCCATACTAAAAAGGGAATTTTTAAATATTTACATTTGCTACCTTCTTAATTTGTAAGACTTACCAGTATCCTCTTTTTGAACTTTTCAAATTCCTAAACTCGGTATGCTCTTCTCTTTAACATCTTTGTTCTGTTGTTAAATTCAGAATGTCTTCATATCACTGAAGCCAGTTGCGGAAATGGTAAAAGATAATAAAATATAACTCTGAATTTTGTGAAAAGTACACATTGATTTTTTTCTTTTTTTTATTATAAAGACAAATAAATTACCAAAGAGGTGATATTATTCCATTAAAACTTTAGTATACTAAAATAATATATTTCCGTTTTGTATAACTATTTATATTTCTGCTGAAATTATTAAGAAACATAAGAGTACAACATTAGCAAATTGAAAATGCAATACTTAAGAGCCTAAAATCAAACATGGTATTTTGTGTGGATGGAGGGGATAGACTATGAAAAGAAACATTGCGATATCTTTAATGCTTATCTGTTTTGTTCTGATAAACTGTTTCAATTGCGTAAAAGTTGAAGCAGCTTACAATAGCTTTGGGGCTGCTTCATATGCAGATATTTGGGCACTAAGCAGAAATTCAAACTACCCTAGTTTTGACGCAGATTGCACAAATTTTGCATCTCAAGCAATGCATGAGGGAGGAACTTTGCCATTTGATAAACAAAATGGTTGGTATTGCGAGAAAGTTCTTTGGTGGTGGAATTGGGGAACAGCTTGGAGTGTAGCTGATGATTTGTACAGATATCTATCAAACTCAGCCAGGGGAACGATTTTAGGTAGATGGAAATATGAGGGGCAAATAGGCTTTAACGATTATAATGATGTACTTCAACCTGGTGATATTCTATTTTATGATTGGAATTCAGATGGAAGATTTGATCATGCTGGTGTTTCTGTAGGTTTAGGGTACGATTCTACTTATGGGAGAACTGGCAATGTTCAAGATCAACACACTTATGATAGATTTCATGCAATTTGGCATTTAAGTCCGTATAACCAAAAACGTACTACAACAACAATAGTTGCAATTCGCCCAAAATAAAAATAGAGAGGTGTTAAAAAATGAAAAGAAAGAAGAAAAGTATAGTTTTAATTATTTCTTTAATTTTAGTTGTAAGCAGTACAATAATAATTGGTATTAGTGTAAAAAGTAATCAACAATTAAATAATGAAAAACAAATAAAAGAGACAATAATAGGTGCTTTAAAGATATACGACCAGGCAAGTATCTTTCCTGCTGAATATGCAAAAGCACCGGACATTAAAATTCCTCAAGAAGTTATAAATAAGAAACTGAATGAGGTTGAACAAGCATGTAAAAAGTATTTTAGTAACAAATCTGGTTGGCTTAATAATAGACTGGAAGTTTACAAGAATGCTGTTGTTGGTTCAGCGTATAGCGATCTTAGATTTGTTGAAGATAAAATGACTGATATAAAATTTTTAGAAATAAAAATTGATGGAGACAAAGCAACAGCTACTGTGGATGTATTTGGTGAAAGCAAATCAATTGGTCTTGCCTTGGATACTGATAAAATACCAGCTTCTGAATTGAATGAAATAACCAATGCAAAAGGTTATAAAATGTCACCTGAAGAACAGAAAAGATTTGTCGAGAAAACTGAAAAACTACCTAAGAAAATACGTGAGTACAAAATAAAATATGGTATGCGCTACCAATATAGTTTAGAAAAAGAAAACGGAGAGTGGAAAATAATTTCGGAAGACTTTAATTATCTTCCCGGGTATGAGCCATAAAAGTTGCAAGAATGTAATATTTAATCCAAAAATTATGAGGGGCTGTTCAATAAACAAATGGACAGCCTCTTTTTAATTTGTATTCTTAAATAATCATTCTGAGCCAGTTGCAATAGTAATATAGAATTGTCCCTGTATTTTTGCTAAAATAATTGTTGTTTTAATCTTTATGGGGGAAGAGCTAAAGATGTACATAAAATGGCTTGAAATCTATGGTTTTAAATCTTTTTGTGAAAAGACAAGGATTGAATTTCAAAAAGGAATTACAGCTATTGTTGGACCTAATGGATGTGGAAAGAGCAATATTACAGATGCAATAAGGTGGGCTTTGGGCGAGCAGAGCCTTAAACTTTTGCGTGCAAGTAAACTTGAAGATTTAATTTTTGCCGGGACAGAAAAGAGAAGGTCACAGGGGTTTGCGGAGGTTTCTATATACTTTGACAACTCTGATGGAAAGCTACCTATTGATTTTGAAGAGGTTGTAATTACAAGAAGGCTTTTTAGAAGCGGTGAGAGCGAATTTTTTATCAACAAGACAGCCTGCAGGTTAAAAGACATCTACGAGCTTTTTCTTGATTCGGGTCTTGGCAAAGATGGTTATTCAATTATCTCACAGGGTAGAGTTGATGAGATAATAAATGCAAGGCCATTTGAAAGATATAAGATATTTGAAGAGGCGTGTGGTATTACAAAGTACAAATACAGAAAAGAAGAGGCTGAGAGGAAGTTAAAAAATACTCACGAAAACATCTTAAGACTTCAGGACGTAATATTTGAGTTAAAATCTCAGCTTGAAGAAATAGCCCCTGAAGTTGAAAAAGCAAAGGTATACATAGAGCTGAACAGAAAACTGTCAGATTTAAAAAGAGAAAAGTATCTTTTTAGCTATAAACTGGCAAACGAGAACTACAAATCTACAATAGCACAAATTGAAAGTTTAAAAGAAGATCTTGAAAAGCTTACAAATAACAAACTGGAAATTGAGAAAAGATTGAGCGAAAAGAAGCTTCAACTTGATTTATTGACTCAGCAACATGAAAGTGCTAAAGAAAATTACAGTAGACTGAAAGATGAACTTGCTGAGAATACTTCAAAACTGAAATTTTTAAAAAAACAGCTTGAAGGCAAATTTCAGCTCCTTGGGGATATAACAAATGACCTCAAAAAGATTGATGAAGAAGGTCAGGAAATTGTAAGAGTTTTGTCAGATTATAAAGAAAAGCTTTCTAAAAAAGATCATATTTACAATCAGATTGTCGAAAAACAAAGCAAACTTTTGGAAGAATTGGAAGATGTAAAAGATGGAATTTTTCAGATTGAAAATGAGATTCAAAACAAGGAAACAGAGCTAATAGAGAAGATATCTCAGATTGAAAAGGATAATCAAAAGTTAAACGGCCTTTTGCATCTCAAGAACGCTTTGCTTGAAAGAGAAAACAGAATAGATGAGGAAGAAAAAGAGATTTTAAATGAACTTCAAAGACTGGATATGATAAAGACAGAGAAAGAGTTACAAAAAAATAAGTTGGAAGCTGAGAAAGAAAGACTAGCAAAAGAGCTTGATAACATAAAACAAGATATAAAGGAAAGAGAAAAACAACTTTTAGATATACAAAACAAAGTACATGAACTTTCAAGCGAGATGATAAAGAAAAAAGAGAAACTAAATGTATTAAAGGCAATGGAGGAGAATTTAGAAGGATATAGTAAAACCATAAAAGAAATATTCAAAAGGGTAAAAAACTTGCCAATAGACTTATATGGAACTGTTGGAAGCTTAATCATTGTAAAAAGGCAATATGTAAAAGCTGTTGAATCAGCTCTTGGCAATGCAATACAGCATCTTGTTGTTAAAAATGAAAGTGACGCTAAGAGTATTATTGAGCTTGCTAAAAATGAAAAGCTTGGGAAAGTGACAATTGTTCCAATTGAGACAGTAGTAATTTCGTCTTCTAAAGAAGATGTGAAAGCAGAAGGCTTCCTTGGGTTTGCAGATGAATTTGTAGAAGCAAAAGAGGAATTTAGGAAGGTTATAGAGCTATTGGTTGGACGAACGCTTGTGTTTGATACTATTGACAATGCTATAGAGTATCAAAGAAAAACTTCATATAGATCACGATGTGTAACTCTTTCTGGTGAACTTATAAACCCTGGTGGAATTTTCGTTGGCGGTGAAAAAAAAGCTGACTTTTCTTTGCTTGAAAGAAAAGTTGAAAAAGATGAGTTGGAAAACCAAGTTTTAAATTTGGCATCTGAACTCGATAGCCTGGAAAAGCAGATTTTAGAAAAGAATCAAGAAGTATATAGTTTGAATCAAGAAAAAGAATCAGTAGATAGTAAAATTAAGGATTTGGTTGCTAAGATTGATGGTATACAAAAAGAGATTGAGATGTGTGAATACAAAAAAGAGCAGCTTATTCAAAAAAGGCAGTCTTTAGAAAATGAAAAAAAACTTATAAATGATCAGACAATTAACCTACAAAGCGACATTGAGATTACCAGAAAAAACATACAAATCTTAGAAGATTCAAAAGCAGAGATTGAAAGAGTGACCTCGAATTTAAAGTCAAGGCTTAGAAAATTAAAAGAAGATCACAACTTGTTTGACAATGAGTACAGGAGACTTTTAGAAGAAAAAAATCAGATTGAAGCAGAGATTTCTATTTTAAAGCATAAACTTGAAAGTGCAGAGCAAACCTTAAAAAATTTAGAAGATCAAAAGGCAAAAAAACAAGAACAGAAGTTAAAGTGTGATCAAGAGATAAAAGAGCTTGAGGGGCAAATTAGTGAAGTTTCACATGTGGTTGAGGTCCAAAAGGATCATCTTGACAAACTAAAAGATGAGATTGAGAAAATGGAAAAAGAACACTCAAACTTGGCTTTTATGTCTACTAAGGAGGTCGAAATTGTAAATAAAATATCAGAGGATATTCAAAATGCAGAGCGAAAGCTAAATACCCTCATAATTGAAAAAAACAACTTGGAAAATCAAATTGGGACCATAAAAGAAAAATATTTTGATCTTTTTAACGAAGAGATATATTTGCCAGATGGAGAAATTGTGTGGTCAGAAAAAAAAGAAGAGGAGATTGAAAGTATCTCTTCAGCTATTGAACAGCTTGGACCAGTCAACCTTTATTCAATAGAGCAAGAAAAGAAACTGAATGAAAGAGTAGAGTTTTTGCAAAGGCAAATTGAAGATTTAGAAAAGACAAGCAAGGAGCTAAAAAACCTTATAAATGAGCTTGATAAAAATATGAAAAATATATTCTTAGAAAATTTTGAGAAAATAAAGCTCTTGTTTTCAGAGATTTTTAAAGAACTATTCAATGGTGGTAGCTGCGACTTAAAACTAATCCAAGATGGGGAGGAGTTTGGTGTTGACATTGATGTAAAACCACCTGGCAAAAAGCTTCAGAATATAAACCTTCTATCTGGAGGGGAAAAGCTTTAACTGCAATAGCTCTTCTGTTCGCATTTTTAATGTTCAAAGGTTCTCTTTTGTGTATATTAGATGAGATTGACTCAAGCTTAGATGAGGCAAATGTTCAGAGATTTGCGCAGTTTCTCAAAAATCTCAATAATCAGAGCCAGATTATAATTGTCACTCATAGAAAGCCTACCATGGAGATTGCAGATGTACTCTATGGTGTTACAATGGAAGAGCAAGGGGTGTCAAAGGTGCTGTCACTCAAATTAGAAAAAATACAGAAAGGATGATGAGAAATGGGGTTTTTTTGACAAATTAAAAGAAGGACTTTCAAAGACAAAAAAGAACTTTACTGAAAGGGTTGAAAATTTGTTAAAAGCATTCAAACAGGTGGATGATGAGTTATTTGATGAGCTTGAAGAGGTTTTAGTACTGTCTGATGTTGGGGTAAAAACATCTCAAAAGATTATAGAAAACCTCAAAGAAAAAGTTAAGATGAACAAGATTTCAGATAGCCAAGCTGTGAAAGAACTTTTAAAAGAAGAGATGTTTAATATCATAAACTTGCCGAATAAATTAAGGGAAAGATATCCGCTAATTATTCTCATGGTTGGTGTCAATGGGGTTGGAAAGACAACCTCAATTGGCAAAATTGCAAACCTTTTAAAATCAAATGGGAAAAAGGTTATCATTGCAGCAGCAGATACATTCAGGGCAGCTGCAATTGACCAGCTTGAAATTTGGGCAAAGAGAGTTGGATGTGATATTATAAAACACGTTGAGGGTGCTGACCCTGCAGCAGTTGTGTTTGACGGCATTCAAGCAATGAGAGCAAGAAAGGCTGATGTTTTAATTGTAGACACAGCAGGAAGACTTCATACAAAGAAAAACTTGATTGAAGAGCTTAGAAAGATTGACCGTGTGATAAATCAGCAAATTCCAGAGGCCGAAAAAGAAACATTGCTTGTGATTGACGCAACAACTGGTCAAAATGGGCTCATTCAAGCAAAGGAATTTAACCAAGCAGTAAACATTTCGGGAATTGTTCTTACCAAGCTTGATGGTACAGCAAAAGGTGGAATTGTTGTTTCTATCTGTGATGAACTAAAAATTCCTGTGAAATTCATTGGTGTTGGTGAAAAGATAGACGACCTCCAAGAGTTCAATGCAAAAGAATTTATTGATGCGCTTTTTGAATAAAAAAAGAGGCTGTCACAAATTTACTAAAATGGCAGCCTCTTTTTTGGTTTGATTCCTTTAAGTTAGTGAATTTCATACAGACAATCTTCAATTCTTTCCAGATTTTTAATCCAAATTTCCTTTCCCCAAAAATCTATAAGTCCCTCTTCTCTCATCTTTATCAGCTCTCTTGACAAAGAAGGTCTTTGCACATTGAACTTTTCTGCAAGTTCCTGCTTTGAAAGAGAAAGCTTTATCTTGAGGCTTTTTTGCTTTTTGAACTCTTCAAGCAAAAAATTACAGATTTTTTGTCGCAGAGTTACAAGTGTAGATTCTTTTAGTTTTGAGTTTAGAAGTAAAATTCTATCTGACAATATATTTAGATAGTTGTGCAAGAACCTTTCACATTTTTTGCTCATATTGATAATAGCTTCTTTTGGTATGAACAAGATTGTAGTATTACATTTTGCAACAACCATTGCTGGGAAAAAATTTGATGAAGAAAATACTACGGCTTCTCCAAATGTATCTCCGGGAAGCAAAGTTGTTATTGTATATTCTTTGCCAGATGCAGAGGCCTTTTTAATATCCACCATTCCATCAAGAATTAATCCTATTGATGTACATTCATCTCCTTCAAACGCAATTATCTCATCTTTTTCAAAACTCTTTTGGACCAAGCTGCAGCCACACAAAAGCCTTTCGATATCATTTTCTTCTATACCTTTAAATAATTTCGTTTTGGATAGTTTAGAATAGTTCATAAAAATTTCTCCTCTCAAAATTTAAAACTGTAACATATGTTACCGCAAATATATTCTAAACCATATAAAATATAATTGCAACTAAACAGAGAGGGATGATTGGATATGATGAGAAAAATAATCAAAATTGATGAAGAAAAATGCAATGGTTGTGGTCTTTGTGTAAATGCCTGCGTTGAGGGTGCAATTGAGCTGGTAGATGGCAAGGCAAAGCTTGTGAGCGAAGAGTACTGTGATGGACTTGGGAACTGTCTTCCTGTTTGTCCAACTGGGGCAATTGAGATAATTGAGGCAGATGTGAAGCCTTTTAATGAAAAGGCTGTAAAAGAGAGAATTGAAAAAACTAAATCTAAGAGAGAATTTTCATGTATGTGTCCAGGTTCACAAGAAAGGATTATTGAGAAAAAAGAAGCTGCTGCACCTTCGGAAGCTAAACCTTCAGTGCAAGAGGTGCAAGATTCGTCTGAGCTTATTAACTGGCCTGTGCAACTTGCTCTTGTCAATCCATATGCTAAGTTTTTTGAAGGTAGCCACCTTTTGATTGCAGCTGACTGTGTTGCGTATGCTTATGCGTCTTTTCACAAGGACTTTATGAAAGGAAAGGTTACAATAATAGGGTGTCCCAAACTTGACGATATTGAATATTACTATGAAAAGATTTTAGAGATAATCCAAAATCATGAAATCAAGAGTATAACAGTTGTCAAGATGGAAGTGCCGTGCTGTACTGGTATTGCAAATATAGTTAAAAAAGCTATGCTTCAGGCACAAAAGATTGTACCGTATTCTGAGGTTACGATTACCACCGAAGGTGGTATAAAAGAATAAATTTTGGGTAAAAGACTATTGAAAACTTTTAGGAGGTGTTGTTTGAAATGATTCAAACAGAAATGTTTTGTTTTCAATGTGAACAGACAGCAGGTGGAAAAGGCTGCACAAAGGTTGGTGTTTGTGGAAAAGACAGTAGAGTTGCTAACTTGCAAGACCTACTTTTGTACCAATTAAAAGGTATTGCTTACTTAGGTGACCAACTTTTGAAACAGGGAAGAAAAATTGAACAGTACACAACAAGGTTCATGATGGATGCCCTGTTTTCAACACTTACAAACGTAAACTTTGATGAGAAAAGATTTGTAAAGTATATCCTTGAAGCACAAACAGTAAAAGAAAATCTCAAAAATCAGGTGGGTAACTTACAAAACGTACCTGCTGCAGTAGATTACAGAGCACCAGAAGATGTAGAAAAGATGATTGAAGATGGGAAAAAGGTTGGGATTTTAGCGGACGAGATTGACGAGGATATAAGGTCACTCAGAGAACTGCTAATATATGGAATAAAAGGGATGGCAGCATACGCTCATCATGCAGCAAGGCTTGGAAAGCAAGATGAAAATGTAAACAACTTCTTCTTTACAGCGCTTGCAAGAACCTTAGACAACAACATCTCAGCAGATGAACTGTTTAACCTATGCATGGAACTTGGTAAGATGAACTTCAGGTGTATGCAGATACTTGATGAAGCACACACACAAACCTTTGGTCATCCACAGCCAACAGAGGTTTTGATTTCAAAGAAGAAGGGGCCATTTATAATTGTCTCTGGACACGATTTAAAAGACCTAAAAGATCTATTAGAGCAGACAGAAGGTAAAGGTATTAATATCTACACCCATGGCGAGATGTTACCTGCACATGGCTATCCAGAGCTCAAAAAATATAAACATTTAGTAGGAAACTATGGTGGAGCATGGCAAGACCAGCAAAAAGAATTTGACGGAATTCCAGGTTGTATCTTAATGACAACAAACTGTCTGCAAAAGCCAAAAGATAGTTACAAAGATAGAATTTTCACAACAGGTGTTGTCGGCTTTGATGGAGTTGCACATATTGAGGAAGTGGATGACAAAAAGGACTTTACACCAATAATCCAGAAAGCGCTTGAACTTGGTGGCTGGCAAGAGGATGAAGAGGAAAAAAAGATACTTGTTGGCTTTGGACATCACACTGTGCTTGGCCTTGCAAACAAGATAATTGATGCAGTTAAAAGTGGCCAAATTAAACACTTCTTCTTAATTGGTGGATGTGATGGTGCAAAACCAGGCAGAAACTACTATACAGAGTTTGCAGAAAAGACGCCAAAAGATACGTTGATTTTAACCTTAGCATGTGGCAAGTACAGATTTAACAAAAAGGATTTTGGTACTATTGGCGAGTTTCCAAGACTTTTGGATATTGGTCAGTGCAATGATGCATACTCAGCTCTTGTCATTGCAATCGAGCTTGGAAAGGCATTCAATTGTGATGTAAATGACTTACCACTTACCTTAGTTCTCTCATGGTTTGAACAAAAAGCTGTTGCAATTTTATTGACACTGCTATCCTTAGGCTTAAAGAACATCTATTTAGGTCCATCATTGCCAGCTTTTGTATCACCAAATATTCTTCAAGTTCTTGTTGAAAAATTCAACATAAAGCCAATATCAAATCCTGAAAATGACTTAAATGAGATTTTAGATAAAAAATAATATTCTTTTGAGATTTACGAAAATCTAAAGTGGTGCTGCCCGACAACAGCTTGGGTGGCACTATTTTTTTTGTTTGACGATGAAAAAATAAAAATGTAAACTTGCAGAATTTACAGATTGATTGTCCAAAATAGCTTTAATATCAATCTGTTAAAAGTTTACTACAAAAAATTTTTGAATAATCTTGACATTCAAATTTCATTTTGCTATACTAATAACCAGACTAATGTTGTAGCGAAAAACAAAAAGGGATGACAAAAGGACAGATAGAAGCAAAAATCAGTGAAGCAGTCAGCAAGTTTGAGATGGAGTATATGGGCAGGGGTCCAAAACAAATAAAGACAATAATCACAGAAGATGTAATAGTTGTAAGATTAATTGGGTTTCTAAGCCCTACAGAAAAAAAGCTTGCCCAGACAAAAGAGGGAGTTGAGCTTATCAAAAAGGTAAGAGCGACTTTATTTGAAAATGCAAAAGATGTGTTAGAAAAACTCATAAAAGAGGTTATAGATGTTGACATTGCAGGAATATACTCTGATGTCAATACTATCAATGGAGAAAAGGTGATAGTAGTAACTCTAAACGAAAATTTAGAAAAACGTCTAAAGTAAAAAATTGGCAGACCGGGCAAAGGGCCAGAAAAATGGCCAGTTGCAAGGTAGGCCAATATTTGCAAGGCAAAAAGCTTTGCAAATATTGGCTTTTTTTGTTGTTGTGTTAAGGTTGAAAATGTAATTTAAGGAGGTATTTGTATTGTTTGCTGAGATTTATGAGGTAAACCTCCACAGAACAAAAGATTTGGCTTCAAAACTTTTGACAAGAAAGAGTTTTTTTATACTTATAGAGAAATTTTTTAAAGATTATTGTGAAACAAATCCTTTTTTAGCAAGCTTCTTTTACAAATACTTTTGGGACGGGAGCTATGTTGATATATGGGCATTGCCACTTGTCTTGTTGGATGTATTTCACCTCAACACAAAGACACTTACCTTCTACACAAACAGAGACAAAAACTTTCTCAAAGATTTAAAGATTGTTGTGCAGTGTTTAGAAGGTTATGTTGTAGAATTTTTGAAGGATAATTCTGACGATATCAAGAAAACAAAGGAAACTGTAGACGATTACAGATACATCTTGAGGCTTGTGCGTGAGAAAATAGAGTTTATTGAGGGTAACTAAAATTTTGAACAGGAGGTATTTATTACAATGAATAAATTACTGAACTTGAAAATAAAAGATGAAGTTTTTGATATTTTAAATAGCTGCAAGGGAATAACTATGCCTGAAAAAAGATCTGACTTTATTGACCTATCACTTGGTGGAAAAGACAATATGATTTTTGAGGTCAAATATGAGGTTGAAGGCAAGGATGAAGTAGTTGAGGCAATTGTCACAAGGTGCAAAAATGGCATTGTTGTCAATTATCCAGATGTATACATGAGACGAAGAGACCCTGATAGTTTGATTATCGGTGATGAAGGTGAGACAGATAAGCCAAGGTATAAAGATGTATACGGAGATAATTTTGAAGAGGTCAGAAAAGAAACATTTGAATGGTTAAAAACACAGGAACTGATTGTATATGGTTTTTATGCCGGTGGGGAAGAACACGGCTATCCTGCGCTTGTGATAGCACCGCTTAATGCTGCGTTTTTTGGTTTTGCACTTGCTGATATTCAGGGGTTTATTCCAAGAAGTGAATTCGAAAAGATTGAGCTTTTTGAGCCGAAAGCGGTAATTTACGTTGCTCCACCATTCAGACACACACATTTTAACGGCAAACAAGTGGTTGTACACAATAGGGTAAACGGTGTTCATGAGATATTTTCGTATAATCTGTATCCAGGACCGAGTGCTAAAAAAGGCGTATATGGTGTACTTTTAAACATTGGTGAGATGGAAGGTTGGGTAGCTGCGCACGCCTCAACTGTCAGAATTGTCACACCATATGACAATGTCATAACAATCATGCACGAAGGTGCAAGCGGTGGCGGCAAAAGCGAGATGTGCCAGCAGATGCATAGAGAAAAAGACAACAGGGTTCTTTTGGGCGAAAACATTATTACAAAAGAGAAAATATACCTTGAGATAAAAGAGTCTTGCGAAATCCATCCTGTTACAGATGATATCGCTCTTGTTCATCCCAGCCTTCAAACAGGTTCTAAAATGATTGTAAAGGATGCAGAACAAGGCTGGTTTGTAAGGCTTGACAATATCACTCATTATGGCACAGACCCGCAATTAGAAAGGCTTTGCATTCATCCTCCAGAGCCTCTTATTTTCTTAAACTTAGAAGGTGTGCCTGGTTCAACTTGTCTTATTTGGGACCATACAATGGATGAACCAGGCAAGCCCTGTCCAAATCCGAGAGTGATTTTACCTCGCAGGTTCATCCCTAATATTGTAGATGAGCCTGTTGAGGTTGATATACGAAGTTTTGGGGTAAGAACACCACCTTGCACAAAGTCAAAACCCACATATGGAATAGTAGGCATATTTCACCTTCTACCACCTGCACTGGCATGGCTATGGAGGCTTGTTAGCCCCCGTGGCCATGCTAACCCAAGCATAACGCAGGCTGAGGCTTTGAGCTCTGAAGGTGTTGGTTCTTACTGGCCATTTGCAACAGGCCTTATGGTGAAACAGGCAAACCTTCTTTTAGAGCAAATATTACAATTTACAAGAACTCAGTATATTCTCATTCCAAATCAATACATTGGTGCGTATAAAGTAGGCTTTATGCCCCAATGGATTACAAGAGAGTACTTAGCAAAAAGAGGAAATGTGAGACTAAGGTCCGATCAGCTAAAGCCAGCAAAGCTTCCACTTTTAGGGTATGCTCTTGAGTACATGAAGGTTGAAGGGACATATATTCCGAAGTTTTTACTTCAAGTTGACCTTCAGCCAGAAGTTGGTGAAGAAGGATATATGGAAGGTGCAAAGATTTTGATAGATTTCTTCAAGAAAGAGATTGTCAAGTTCAAAACATTGGATTTGCATCCTCTTGGAAGACAGATTATAGAATGTTGCTTAGATGACGGGAGTTTAGAGGATTATGTTTCGTTGATAAAGTAGAATATATCTAAAAATAAATAGAATACACTTTCAAGCTGTTGACCTCCTCATGGAATTGAAGATAAAATATTCTTAATTCTATGAGGAGGTCATTTTTTGAAAATTTTAAAAACAGCTACACTTTTAAAAGGAGAGATGAGGGAAAAGAATGGACAAAAGAGTTTTTGGCTATCCTCTTATGAAAATAGGCATAATTGGCGGTGGACAGCTTGGAAAGATGCTCTCTCAAAAGGCAAAGCAGATGGGGTTTTATGTTATCTCTTTAGACCCAAGTGTTGCGTGTCCTGCAGCTTCAGTTTCAGACGAGCTGATTGTAAGTGATTTTTACAATCCAGAAAAATTAAAAGAGCTTGTTGAAAAAAGTGACATTACAACCTATGAAATAGAGCATATCAACACAAGCGTTCTAAAAGAACTTTATGATAAGGGATACAATATTCTGCCATCCCCATATTGCTTAGAGATAATTCAAGACAAACTGAAGCAAAAACAGGTGTTACAAAGTGCAGGGCTTCCTGTGCCGAGGTTTGAAAGGGTAGAGAGCTTTGATATATCTTTTTTTGAAAGCTTCGGTTTTCCGCTTGTTCAGAAAGCAACAAAAGGCGGATATGATGGTAGAGGAGTTGTGGTTATAAAAAGTAAAGATGATATAAATAAAGTTCTCAAAACTGAATCTTATATAGAAGAATTTGTAGACGTGGAAAAAGAACTTGCTGTTGTTGTTGCAAGAAATAAAAAAGGAGATGTTGTTTCATATCCTGTTGTAGAAATGGTTTTCGATGAGACTGCAAACATTCTTGATATGCTCATTGTGCCGGCAAGAGTTGAAAAGGATATAGAGGATGAGGCAAAGAAGATAGCAATCAAGGCAGTTGAAGCACTCCAAGGTGTTGGTGTGTTTGGAGTTGAGCTCTTTTTGACAAAAGACAGAAAAATCTTAATAAACGAGATTGCTCCAAGGCCGCATAATTCAGGCCACTATACCATAGAAGCCTGCATTACGAGTCAGTTTGAACAGCACCTTCGGGCCATTTGTGATTTGCCACTGGGTTCTACCAAGCTTTTGTCTCCTGCTGTGATGATAAATCTATTAGGTGAAGATGGGTACAAAGGGACGCCTGTCATAGAGGGGTTGATTAATGCACTTTCAATAGAAGGTGTTTCTTTTCACTTCTATGGCAAAAAAGTAACCGCACCTTTCAGAAAAATGGGACATATAACAATACTCGACGATAATTTAGAAAGAGCTATAGAAAAGGCAAAGAAAGTAAAGGAAGTGTTAAAAATAAAATCGGAGGTGTAAAATGTAATGAAGAAACCACTTGTTGGAATAATTATGGGAAGCGACTCAGATTTGCCTGTTATGAAAGAGGCAGCAAAAGTCTTAGAAGATTTTGGAGTTGAGTATGAGATGACAATTGTGTCTGCACACAGGACACCTGAGAGGATGTTCAAATATGCAAAAGAGGCAGAGGAAAGGGGAATTGAGGTAATTATTGCTGGTGCTGGCGGAGCTGCCCATCTTCCAGGAATGGTTGCTTCAATTTCTTCTTTGCCCGTTATTGGTGTTCCTGTAAAGACATCTTCTTTAAATGGACTTGATTCTCTTTTATCCATTGTTCAGATGCCGGCAGGTATTCCTGTTGCAACAGTTGCAATCAACAATGCTAAAAATGCCGGAATTTTGGCTGCTGAGATTTTAGGGGTGAAGTATCCTGAAATAAGAAAAAAAATAGCCGAGTACAAAGAGAGGATGAAAAATGAAGTTGAAGAAAAGGCAAAAGAGTTAGAGGAAGCAGGGTACAAAGAGTATCTTAAGAGAAGGCAGGATGGGTAAGGCAGCATGTTTGGCTTTCAATCCAACTGGGTGTTACTGCCATGTTTTTTGAATGCTTCATTATAGCAAATAGTTTTCTTTTTAGTAGCGATAAAGATGGGGCTATTTTGTAGAATTTAGTCTCTGGTTTGATACGTGAGCTATTTGGTAGCTATGTTTTTAATCCTATATAACAGCTGTACTTAACAATCTTTAGTATCGTTGTTGCAACTTTGGATTATAAATTTTTGAATGGGTATTGACATGGAAATAATGCTATATTATAATTTTAATAACCAAGTATTTAGATAGAAATTTAAGAATACAAAAAATAACAATTTGCCTCTGCTCAAAAGCAGGTGTGGGCAGAGGTAAAAAAATAACTTTAATTCAGAGTATTTCGATAAAAATAGTTGATATTAGGGGGGCACATAAATGGCAATAAAAAGATATTATAAAGTGGCTGCCTTAATTATACTGCCAATTACTTTGTTATTTCTCCTTTCAGGATGTTATGCAAGAAAAGAAGACAAAGATATAAAGGTAAGAATTGCATTTTTCCCGAATATAACTCATGCCCAAGCGTTGGTAGGGAAAGAACTTGGCATTTTCCAAAAAAGGATAGGCAAAGATGTAAAGGTTGAATATAAGGTTTTCAATGCAGGTCCGGCCGAGATAGAAGCGTTTTTAGCTGATGAGGTTGACATAGGTTATATTGGGCCAATTCCTGCGATAAACGGCTTTGAAAAGACAAACGGTGAAATAAAGATTATCGCAGGAGCTGCAAATGGAGGAATGATGCTGGTCTCAAGGCAGGGCTTGAATATAAAAAAATTAGGTGACTTAAAAGGTAAGAAAATTGCAGTTCCTCAATTTGGGAATACCCAGGATATTGTATTAAGGTTTTTATTAAACAAAGCTGGACTTAAAGATACTACCAAAGGTGGAAATGTTGAGATTATTCAAGCTGAAAATCCAGATATTAAAACTCTGCTTGACAGAAATGAGATAGATGTAGCACTTGTTCCTGAACCTTGGGGAACAAGATTGAAAAAAGAAGTAAATGCCAATATTGTGCTTGACAGTAGTCAAATAGCACAATACATAGATATTCCTACAACAGTAATTATAACAACTTCAAAGTTTTTAAAAGAGCATTCTGATATTGTAGAAAAGTTTCTCATAGCACATTTAGAGATAACAGATTATATTGAAAAAAATCCTGAAAAATCATGCAAGATGATAAATAGACAGATTTCTGAGATAACTTCTAAGCCATTGCCCGAAGATGTTTTAAATGAGTCATTCAAAAATATCAAACTTACAAGTGAAATACAAAGAGAGCCTTTGGAGAAAGCCATTGAGTCATATTTTGACTTGGGATACTTAAGAGGAAAACCAAATATTGAAGAATTAGTGAATAGAGAAATTTTAGATAGAATCAAAAACAAAGAGGTGTACTAAAAATTGGCATTGATGATTGAAAATGTAAGTAAGAGATTTCAATCAAAAAACAAAGAAATAAATGTGTTAGAAAAAATAAATTTAGAAGTACAAAATGGAGAGTTTATATGCATTCTCGGTCCATCTGGCTGTGGCAAATCTACACTTTTGAATATAATAGCTGGGCTTGAAAAACCCACTGAGGGAAAGGTTTTTTTAAACGGCAGAGAAGTCTTGTCACCTGGTCCAGATAGAGTTGTAATGTTTCAAGAGTCAGCTTTATTTCCATGGCTAAAAGTAATTGACAATGTTGAATTTGGTATGAAAATACGAGGTGTGCCCAAAAAAGAGAGAAATGAAAGGGCGCTTAAATACTTAAAGATGGTTCACCTGACTAAGTTTAAAGACGTTTATGTTCACCAATTATCAGGTGGAATGAAACAAAGAGTTGCATTAGCAAGGGCATTGACGCTTGACTCTGAAGTTCTTCTTATGGATGAACCTTTTGCAGCACTTGACAGCCAGACAAAAAATATCCTGCTGCTTGAACTTCAGCGAATCTGGTGGGAGACTAAAAAGACAATTATATTTGTGACACACAATATAGAAGAAGCGGTTCTTTTAGCAGACAAAGTTGTGGTTATGTCTTCAAACCCGGGAAAAATCAAAAAGGTTTTTGAAATAAGACTTGCAAGGCCGCGACTTCTTGATAATCCTGACATAGTCTATATGATATCTGCTATTATGAAAGAGTTAAAAGATGAGGTGGAAAAGATTGCAAAAGCAGAATACGATAGCGATTGGAGTTTTGAAAAGGACACTGTTTTATATAGCTCTGATAGTAGCTTGGGAATTGGTCTATAGAATTTTTGTTGAGCTTTTTAAGATATGGAAACCTTATGTGTTTCCATCTCCTGTATCAGTAGCAGAAACTTTTATAAGACTTCTGGATAACAATGTTTTGTTCATAGCAATCTGGGCAACAACTAAAAGAATGGTTATAGGTTATTTGATTTCTCTTATTGCGGGAATTATTCTTGGACTTTCAATAGTAAAGTTCGGATTTTTAGATAGAAATTTAAGACCACTTATTCTTGGTTTTCAGACATTGCCGAGCGTCTGCTGGCTACCATTTGCCATACTATGGTATGGTCTTTCAGAAAAAGCCATTATATTTGTAACTGCAATTGGTTCTCTATTTTCTATAACACTTGCAGTTGAGTCAGGCATTAAAAATGTAAATCCACTTTATATAAAAGCAGCAAAAACGATGGGTGCAAAAGGTATAACCCTTTACTTAAATGTAATTATCCCTGCAAGCCTTCCGTATATTATTTCAGGCATGAAACAAGGTTGGTCGTTTGCATTCAGGGCGCTGATGGCAGGTGAGATGCTCTTTGCCACAAAAGGTTTAGGGCAAGTACTTATGGTTGGGAGAGACCTTGCAGATATGAGTCAGGTCATTAGCGTGATGATAGTAACAATTATTTTCGGACTTGTTGTAGAAAAGGCAATATTTGGCCCTTTAGAAAATCAGATAAGACTTAGATGGGGCCTTAAAATACATGAAAATTTATGAGGGAGGTAGAAAAGAATGAAAATTAAGGCAAATGGTAATGAAGTACAAATTGAAAGAGAGATGACAATCTTTGAGATGTTAGATGTTTTAAATGTCTCAATGAAAGAATACGTAACAGTGCAGCTCAACGGTCAAATTATCCCCAGAAGTGAATATGATAAGGTTACAGTAAAAGATGGTGATGAGGTTGAGTTTCTATATTTCATGGGAGGGGGACTATTATGAAGTTAACAGATACACAACTTGAAAGATACTCAAGACATATCATCCTGAACGAGGTTGGCGCAAAAGGACAGCAAAAACTTTTGGAATCTAAGGTTTTGATCATTGGTACTGGGGGACTTGGTTCCCCTGCTGCAATGTTTTTGGCAGCTGCCGGTGTTGGAACAATCGGGCTTGTCGATTTTGACGCAGTTGAGCTTTCCAATCTTCAAAGACAAATAATACACTTTACACCTGATGTAGGCAAGCCAAAGGTGTTTTCTGCAAAGGAAAAGATAAACCAAATGAATCCTGATGTGGAGGTAGTAACTTATCGTGAAATGGTAAACTCAAATAACATAATAGACATCATCAAGGATAGAGATTATGATTTTATAATCGACGGCACAGACAACTTTCCAACAAAATTTTTAATAAACGATGCCTGTGTAATGCTAAAAAAACCATTTTCACATGCAGGTATCATAAGATTTGATGGGCAAACCATGACTTATGTGCCAGAGAAAGGGCCGTGCTTTAGATGTATTTTTCAAAACCCACCACCACCTGATGCAGTTCCAACTTGCAGACAGGCAGGAGTTTTAGGTGTGATGGGTGGAATAATTGGCACAATCCAGGCAACAGAAGCAATTAAATATTTGCTTGGAATTGGTGACCTGTTAACAGGATATATCTTAATTTACAACGCTTTGAAGATGGAATTTAGAAAAGTAAAGATAAACAAGAGAGAAAGCTGTGAGGTATGCGGTAAAAATCCAACAATAAAAGAATTAATCGACTATGAACAGCCTCAGTGTGATTTAAAAGGCTAAGGATAAGAGTTCCAAAAGTGAATGCCAAAAAACAGGAGGGATAAATTAGAATTGATAATATTGCCAAAAACATTATATGAGGAGATGTTAAATCATTGTTTAAACTCCTTACCTATGGAGGCGTGTGGACTTCTGGGTGGAGTTATTGAGGATGAAAAGAGAATTGTCAAGAAAGTTTACTTGCTTACCAATGTAGACCAAAGTCCAGAGCATTTTTCAATGGACCCACTTGAACAGTTTGCAGCTGTAAAAGACATGAGAAAAAATGGCTGGGTATTACTTGGTAATTTTCATAGCCATCCAACCACACCCGCAAGGCCGTCTGAAGAGGACAAAAGGCTTGCTTTTGATAAGAGTTTGAGCTATCTCATATTATCACTAATGGACGAAAAAAATCCTGTTTTAAAATCATTTAGGATATATGAAACTCATGTAGAAGAGGAAGAAATCCACATCATTTAAAGGATTAGGGGGTAATCTGAGGTGAAAGAGATAAATTACAATGAGCTAAAAAAAGGGGGGTTTATGCGACAAGTCCAAAAAGGTTATTTTTCTATGAGACTAAGAGTAGTTGGTGGAAGACTAAGTGCCGAACAATTAAAAAAAATATACGAGGTTGCAAACAAATATGGTAGAGGATATGTGCACCTGACTGCACGACAGGGAGTAGAAATACCGTTTATCAAACTGGAGGATATAGAAGCAGTAAAAAAAGAGTTATCAGAAGCAGGCATTGAGCCTGGTGCATGCGGACCAAGAGTAAGGACAATTACTGCTTGCCAAGGCAGTAACATTTGCCCAAATGGAATTATAGACACAACAGAGCTTGCAAACGAGTGCGACAAGAGATATTATGCCCAGGAACTTCCACACAAATTTAAAATCGGAATAACAGGTTGTGGTAATAATTGCCTTAAAGCTGAAGAAAATGATTTAGGTATAAAAGGAGCAGTAAAACCTGAGTGGGAAAAGAGCAGCTGCACGTTTTGCGGACTTTGCCAGGCTGTATGTCCAACAAAGGCAATACAAATAGATGAGAAGAATAAAGAGATTACCATAGATAGAGACAAGTGCACCTATTGTGGAAGGTGTGTAAAGTCGTGTCCAACTAATTCGTGGAAAGGCAAGCCTGGCTATCTTCTCTATTTTGGTGGTATGTTTGGAAACAATATAGCACTTGGAAAACAGATTTTGCCGATCCTATTTTCAAAAGAGGATGTTCACAAGGTCATTCAAGCTACACTTGAGTTTTACAAAAAATATGGCAAACAAGGCGAAAGGTTTAGAAATACCTTAGAGAGAGTTGGATGGGATGTATTCAAAAAAGAGTTAGAAAAAGCAATAGAAAATAAAAGGGGTGATTTTAATGAGTGACATCAAAGCTGATGTTTTTTTGGATATTACAAATCTTGTGTGTCCAATGACGTTTGTAAAAGCAAAAGCCACAATGGAGGACATGGAGGTAGGACAAATCATAGAGATAAGAATGAACGAAGGTGAGCCTATTCAAAATGTCCCGAGAAGTTTAAAAGAAGAAGGTCATGAGATTTTAAAAGTGATAAATAACAACGATGGAACATATACAGTATTTGTAAAAAAGGGTGGACAAGAATGAGACTTAATACTTCTTTGATTCACGGAAATGTTGGTCCAAAGGAAGAAAGGGGTTCAACAAATATTCCAATATACCTGTGTAATTCTTTCCAATACGAAACTGCACACGAACTGGAAGAGGTTTTTTCTGGGAAAAAGCCAGGTTTTGTATATACAAGGATTAATAATCCTACAGTTGAGGCATTTGAGAGGAGAATAGCATTTTTAGAAGAAGGCATTGCTGCTGTTGCCGCATCGTCTGGCATGGCAGCAATTGCCTTAGCAATATTGAATTTGGTGAAAAGTGGAGATGAAATGGTCTCAGCAAGCGGCATTTTTGGTGGCACATATTCATTGTTCAAATCATTTGAGAATTTTGGT
Organism: Caldicellulosiruptor sp. F32; assembly: GCF_000404025.1. NCBI lineage: Bacteria > Bacillati > Bacillota > Caldicellulosiruptorales > Caldicellulosiruptoraceae > Caldicellulosiruptor > Caldicellulosiruptor sp. F32. The sequence continues at coordinate 11,283 of NZ_APGP01000003.1, read as the reverse complement.
ATCAAAACAAGATTTGCAGAGGACAGTAGCGTTGAAAGCTTTGAAAAGTATATAACAGATAAAACTAAAGTAATTTTTATAGAAACGATAGGAAATCCAAAACTTGATGTTCCAAATATTAGGCAAATAGCTGATCTTGCACATGAGCATGGTATTGCACTTGTTGTTGATAGCACTGTCACAACGCCGTATCTTGTAAAACCCATAAAACTTGGTGCTGATGTAGTGGTTCATTCTACATCAAAGTTTATAAATGGAAGCGGCAGCTGTATTGGCGGAGTTATAGTTGCAAGCAGCAACATGAAAATTGATTATGATAGGTATCCGCTTATTAAGGAATACAAAAAGTATGGTGAATTTGCGTACATTGCACGACTTCGAAATAATTTGCTTAAAGATTTTGGTGCCTGTATATCGCCTTTTAATGCATTTTTAAATACAATTGGGCTTGAAACTCTTGGTGTTCGTATGCAAAAGATTTGCGAAAATGCTCTTAGTCTTGCCAAGGCCTTAAAGGAAAATAAAAAGGTAGTTTCAGTAAATTATCCTGGGCTTGAGGAAAGTATATATTATCAGCTTGCAACAGAACAGTTTGGAGGCAAATATGGAGCAATTTTAACAATACGGGTTGGAACCAAGGAAAATGCGTTTAAAGTGATAGATTCACTAAGGTATGCCGTAAACTCAACCAATATAGGAGATGTAAGGACACTTGTTGTACATCCCGCATCAACTATATATGTAGGTTTTTCTGCTGAAGAAAAAGAAGCTATGGGTGTTTATGAAGATATGATAAGAATATGTGTTGGCCTTGAGGATGTAGAAGACATAATAGAAGATTTTTACCAGGCACTTGAAAAGATTTAAAATGGCATGCCTCCCAAAACTAAAGAAGGGTGATAAAGTAAGATGAACTTTGAAGTGAAGATGCTCAAAACCGACATACTCATAATTGGTGGTGGAACAGCTGGGTGTTTTGCTGCCATAGCAATTGCTGAAAAAGCGCCAAACGTTAGTGTTTTAATTGTAGAAAAGGCAAACATTAAGCGAAGCGGATGCCTTGCTGCAGGTGTCAATGCTCTTAATGCCTATATCACAGAAGGAGAAACTCCCGAGACGTACCTGCAGTATGTCAAGGAGGATTACGAAAATATCGTAAGAGAAGATTTGGTATACACTATGGCCTTAAGATTAAATGAGGTTACAAAGAAGATTGAAGATATGGGTCTTGTCATCTTAAAAGATTCAAATGGAAAATATTTAGCAAGAGGTAAAAGAAACATAAAAATAAACGGCGAAAATATAAAACCAATTTTAGCAAAAGCAGTTGAGAGTAAAAAAAATGTTAAAGTGCTAAATCATGTGAATATCATTGATTACATCGTCAAAGACAGTAAAGTAATAGGGGCATATGGATTCTCTATAATTAGCAATGTTTTCTACATTATCATCGCCAAAGCAGTGATTTGTGCAACAGGTGGTGCTGCAGGACTCTACAGGCCTAACAACCCTGAATTTTCAAGACACAAGATGTGGTATCCACCTTTTAATGTAGGTTCAGGATATGCAATGGGAATCAGAGCAGGTTGCGAGATGACAAGTTACGAAGTTAGATTTATAGCTCTTCGCTGCAAGGATACTTTAGCGCCGACGGGAACAATAGCTCAAGAGGTAAAAGCTGAGTTTATCAATTCAAAAGGTGAGTACTATGAAAAAAGATATGGAAGACCTACCACATACAACAGAGTATTTTCAACGGTTGAGGAATTGAAAGCAGGCCGAGGTCCGTGTTATTTAAAAACAGTTGGGATTTCTAAAGAGGACGAGCAGAGGCTAATAAAAGCATATCTTCACATGGCACCATCGCAGACACTTAAGTGGATCGACAGTGGCAGAGGACCGGCGGTTGAGAATGTCGAAATTGAAGGCTCAGAACCATACATCGTTGGTGGTCATTCAGCAAGTGGTTATTGGGTAGATACAAAAAGACAAACAACTTTGAAAGGTTTGTTTGCAGCAGGCGATGTTGTTGGAGGATGTCCTCACAAGTATGTAACAGGCTGTTTTGCAGAGGCTGAAATAGCTGCAAATTCTGCGCTAAAGTATATAAAAGACAAAGGGTTTGAAACCTTAGATATATCCTCAATAGAACAAAAACTCAATGAGGTGCAGAGATTTTTCACCAATACTTCTCCTTTGTACACCACAGAAGAATTAGAAGAAGCTATGCAAAAAGTAATGGATGTTTATGCTGGTGGGATTTCGACAGGTTATGCGTACAATCTAAAAGGGCTACAAATTGCTAAAGAAAGAATAGAAGAACTTTTTACACTTGCTCAGAGATTGAGAGCAGAAGATACTTACCAGCTTATGAAAATTTATGAGCTTATTGACAGACTCTATGTTTGCAAAGTTTTGCTACATCATTTAGAAGCAAGGAAAGAAACAAGATGGAGAGCATTCCAAGAATTTGTTGATTATCCTTATAAGGACGATGAGAACTTTTTGAAGTATGTGAATTCCCGATTTGAAGATGGCCAAGTCAAGATAATCTTTAGAAGCTTAGTAAAAAAGGATGAGGTATATGAGCATAAGGATTGACAGACAAAGATGTATTGGCTGTGGAAAATGTGCTGAAATTTGTCCAGGCAATTTAATTGTGATAGATGAAGATAAGAAAGCATTTGTCAGAGACCCGCGTGATTGCTGGGGCTGTGCTGCGTGTGTAAAAGAGTGTACATTTCAAGCAATACAATACTTCTTAGGGGCAGATATTGGTGGCAGAGGAACTATTATGTATGTTAAAAAAGAAAATAATTTACTTTATTGGTTTTTTGAAAAGCCAAATGGCGAAAAAGAAGTAATTGTACAAAATCCTAATGATAACACCACGTATTAGGGAGGGAAGAGTAAAATGGATCACTTAGATAGATTGGAAGTAGAAAGCATATACATTTTGAGAGAGGCTTATAGCAAATTTAGCAAGATAGCAATGCTATGGTCAATAGGAAAAGACTCAACAGTGCTTTTGTGGCTTGCTAAAAAAGCGTTCTTCGGACATTGCCCATTCCCGCTAATTCATATAGATACAACCTACAAAATTCCAGAAATGATAAAGTACAGGGATAAATTGGCAAAGGAATACAACCTTGATTTAATTGTCCACATAAATGAAGAAGCTATAAAACAAGGGATGGGGCCTGAGAAGGGAAGACTTGTTTGCTGCAAAGCACTAAAGACTGACGCACTTCAGCAGGTGATTAATAAATACAAATTTGAAGCTTTGATACTTGGCATAAGAAGAGACGAAGAAGGTTCAAGGTCAAAAGAGAGGTTCTTTAGCTTAAGAAACGAAGATTTAGAATGGGACTATACAAATCAGCCACCTGAGTTTTGGAACCAGTTCAATACAGATTTTCCCAAAGGAAGCCATATAAGGGTTCATCCTTTGCTTAGCTGGACAGAGATTGATATTTGGATGTACATCAAACGTGAAAACATTCCGGTTATTGATTTGTACTTTGCTAAAAACGGTAAGAGGTATAGATCTCTTGGATGTGCGCCATGCACATTCCCTGTTGAGTCAAATGCAACAACAATTGATGAGATAATTGAAGAGCTAAAAAACACCAAAATAAATGAAAGAGCAGGACGAGCTCAAGACCAAGAAGATGCATATGCAATGCAAAAGCTTAGAAAAGAAGGGTACATGTAAAATTTACTTGAGGAGGTACACGGGAGTTATGACAGCAAGAGAACTACTCAAGATTGTAGTAGTAGGTCACGTTGACCATGGTAAATCAACGATAATTGGAAGACTTTTGTATGATACTAAATCTGTCCCAGAGACTGCAATAGAAAGAGTGAAGAAGATAAGCAAAGAAAAAGGCAGACCTTTTGAATATGCTTATCTTTTAGACGCATTAGAAGAAGAACAAAAACAAGGAATTACAATTGATACAACCCAGATAAAATTTTCAACACCAAAAAGAGACTATTTGATTATAGATGCTCCGGGGCACAAAGAATTTCTCAAAAACATGGTTTCAGGTGCTGCAAATGCAGAAGCAGCACTTCTTGTTATTGACGCTGCTGAAGGTGTACAGGAACAGTCAAAAAGACATGCATATATTCTATCACTTTTGGGTATCCAAAAGGTATATGTTATAGTCAATAAAATGGACATGATAGACTTTTCAGAAGAAAAGTTCAAAGAAATAAAATACGAAATATCCAGCTTTTTGGACAAGCTCAACGTATATCCTCAGAAGTACATTCCAGTGTCAGGATTTTTAGGAGAGAACATAACAAGAAAGTCTGATAAAATGCCATGGTACAAAGGCGAGACTTTATTAGAAGCTTTGGATCTTTTTGAAAAAGACAAAGAATTGGAAGACAGACCCTTAAGATTTCCTATACAGGATGTGTACAAATTTGACCACAGAAGAATAATTGCTGGTAGACTTGAGTCTGGAAGGTTAAAAGTGGGAGATGAAATAAAAATTCTGCCAGAAGGAAAGGTTAGCAAAGTCAAATCAATTGAGTTTTGGCCAGAAAATAATAAAAAAGATGAAGTAGTGGCAGGAATGTCTATTGGAATTACTATTGAAGATGAGTTCTTTAACAAGAGAGGAGAAGTTATTGTTCACAAAAACGATAATACTTTATATGTTTCAGATACGTTCAGGGCAAATTTGTTTTGGCTTGGAAAAAGAAATCTTGTGAAGAATAAAACATATAAACTAAAGCTTGTTACACAAGAGACAGAATGTGAAATTGTTTCTATAGACAAAGTTATAGATGCGACAACTCTTGAGACAGTAGAAAATGCTCTTGAGGTTCGAACAAACGATGTTGCAGAAGTGACTATAAAAACTAAGGAAAAGATTTGCTTTGATGAATTTAAAGTAAATCCTACAACAGGTAGGTTTGTTTTAGTAGACGAGTATGATGTCTCTGGCGGTGGCATCATATCAGGCTTAGCTAACCTAAAAGAAGAGGCAACTAAATTTGTAAAAGATGACAAAGAGATGATAGTTCATTGCTTTGATGAATATTATTATTCATTGTCTGAAGGTCTTATTAGAAAACATTCTAAGTACAAAAGAACATTTAAAGTAGGAGATGCGGTTCCTATTGAGGGTGAAACTTATTCTTACCCTGAAAGTTTTGATGTCATTGACATAAATGGTAAACTTGTTGCAAAAGTTAGAAAAGGTCAATTAAGCGACTTAGTAGATATTGATCAGTATATTTACAGTGAACTTCCAATTATAACGGCAGATGGATTTTACTTGAAAGTGAACTCAATTGATGAATTTAAGGATTTTAAGAATGAATTAGTTCAATTACAAAAAAACGATAACTTTCATTTAGCCATGTTTGCTAACAAGTGGTATGATATATCTGCAAATAGAAGTTTCAAATTTACAGTCTAAACATATTTTATCCATTTTAAAGAGAAAAGGGGGTGATAGATTATATTCTTACAATTTCATAACTACTTTGCAATGTAATTGTAAAGATGTTTTATAAATTCTTCAAATAAGTTCGACCTGAACTTGTCCTTATGATAAATAATACTAAACTTTCTTTCAAATCTCATGTTTTCAATATTGATCTTCACAAGTCTACCATTTTTTATTTCCTTTTCCACAGCCAGTCTTGAGATTACCGAAACACCGATATTAGCTTCAACAGCCTTTTTTATTGCCTCGGTACTGTTAAGAACATATTTTATTTTGTACCTTACATTATTTCTTGCCATTGTTTGTTCAAAGACTTCCCTTGTTCCGCTTCCCTTTTCTCGCATGATTATATCCTCATTTTCAATCTCTTCAGGAGAAATACTTCTTTTCTCTGCCCATCTGTGGTTTTTTGAGGATACAAGATACAGTTCATCGTCAATATAAGGTATTACAATAATATCTCTTGAATGGACTGGTCCTTCCACAATACCAAGATCTATAGCATTGTCAAGTATTAGCTTTTCTATTCCTGCTGTGTTGTCAATTGTAAAATACACATCCACACTATATTTTTCTCTGAAATCACCAATTATTTTCGGAAGCAGATAAATTCCTACTGTGGTACTTGCTCCTACATTCAGTCTTCCCATCCTCATGTTTCTCACATCATAAAGGATATTTTCTGCTTCTTTGACAAGATTGAGTATACGCCTTCCGTAGCTATAAAGTATCTCACCTGGGTATGTGAGGCTAAGCCTTTTGCCTATTCTGTCAAAGAGTTTGATCTGAAATTCTCCTTCTATTTGTGATATAGCCTGGCTTACAGCAGGTTGTGACATATAGAGTTTTTTTGCGGCAGCGGACATACTTTTTAGCTCGCAAACAGTGACAAAAATCTCTATATCTCTTAAGGTCATATCTGTCACCTCATATAACCTCAATGTTATCAAGAATAATAGTATCATATTATTTTACTAATAACAAAGGCAAAATAAACGTTTTTATTGTTTTCTTACAAAAGTAAGTTATACCTCATGCTTTTTATATTGACATGTAAAAACTGGTATTTGTAGATATATAAGAAACTGTTATTAATGTTATAACTATTTCTTATTGGACTGGTATTTTTACAGGTGTTATACTTAATGTTAAAGTTAATTATTTGACAAAGTAATGAGAATAAGAAATTTGAAGAATTGAAAAGATGTTCAGCTAAACCCAGAAGCTATGGTAGCTCAAAGAGTTTTGTGGACAGAAACCGAATATAGATCTAACTTTAATTTAAAACCTGTAAACCAGATGTTGATATTTGTGTTAAGGGAGGAGAGTAACTGATGGTTAAAAAGTACATCAATAAAGGGTTTATACAACAGTTAGATGGTAGTTACGCTGTTATAATTCATCCTGTAAATGGATATCTTGACCCAGAACAGCTGGAGACTATCTGGAGACTGAGCAAACAATATGGAGGTGCGAAGCTTACAGTTACTCAGGCTATAATGATTTTTGGCATAAAGCCAGAGGATTTTGACAAAATAGCTGAAGAGTTAGAGAAAGTTCGCTTGCCTTTGGCTGATATTGGGCCAGTTGTACGAAATGTTAAAGTATGTTCTTGTGAACATTGCAAACGTGTAATTCGCGATGTTACACCTCTGGCAGCGCAAATCAATCAGTGCCTTGCAGGGCTTGCGACGCCCAAAAAATTTAAGATTGCTGTAAATGGTTGTCCTAATTCGTGCGTTGAGGCGCAACTAAATGATTTAGGAATTATTGCAGTCAAAGATGGCTATTGGATTTACGTTGGAGGCAAAGGAGGCCGTCAGCCACAGTTAGGTACTCGGTTAGATGTGGTTATAAAAGAAGAATATCTAATCGACACTGTTAAAAGGATTGTTAATAGCTATATTAAGGTTGCGCAAAACGAACGATTGGCCGAAGTTATTAACCACATGGGGCTTTTGCCATTCCTCAAAATAGCATTGGCATGGAATAGTGAAGGAATAAAGACATGCATGGGTGCGCGCTATTGCAAAAATGGTGTTGGTGATGTCCATGCTATAGCCGAGCATATAGTATCTTCAGGCAATTTACAAGGAAATATAACTATCAGTGGTTGTGGTAATGCATGTGCTATGGATAAGGAAGCAGATTACAATGTTGTTGTTTTGAAAGATAGAGTATGGGTATATAATAAAAACGGCGATATGGTAGTTATCAATGGGGACCAGTTACCGGAGTATTTTAGAGAAAATGATATTTTAAAATAAAGTAAAATAAAAGCGGGGCAAAAAATATTTTTTACATTTTGTCAGATAGCTAAAACTTTGCAGAAAGTGGGTGTTTGGATGAATGGCTTGAAGGTTCTCTTCCATATTAACGAATTAAGCAGGTGGCAGATAGTGCTTGGAAATATCACCAATCTTTTGAATGATGTTGGGCAAGACAATGCTCACATTGAAGTAGTGATTAATGGTGAGGCAGTTTCTATTTTTAAAGATAAATGTAAGCAAGTAGAAAGTGGTAATTTGTGCAGTATATCATCTAATTTATCGCTTTTAGAACAGATGGAGAAATTATCAAAGGTAGGAGTAAAATTTGTAGCATGCCGAAATGCTCTCAAAGCGCAGCTTATCGATGAAGAGAGCCTTCCTGATTTTGTGACAGTTGTGCCAGCTGGCATAACAGAAATTGTAAGAAAACAGGCAGAAGGGTATGCTTATATCAAGCCTTGATTTATGTTGTCTTAAATCTAAAATAAGGCAGGTGAATGAGGTTGATGAAAGAGATTGTAGATTCTCATGTACATGTTTCATTACTCCCATTCGAAGGATGGGAAAATATGGCCCTGGCAGGAGTAAAGAAAGTTATTGGCTGCTCTCTATTTTTTGGAGCAAAACATGCCGAAACGCTCTTTGATCATTTCCATCAGATGTTAACTCTTTCTATGAGTATTGCTGCTAAAAATGGTATTAAACTTTACATTACCATTGGAATTCACCCTATGGGAATACCGGACGATTGGTTCAGGGTGATCGATGCTCTTCCAGACTACCTTAAAATGAGTGGTGTCGTTGGGCTTGGTGAGATTGGGCTACATGAGGGAAACCAGCGGGAGCAGGAGGTCCTCCATGAGCAATTGAAGATTGCCAAGGAATATGGGGCTGCAGTAATTCTTCATACTCCGCCAGAAAACAGGATTGAAATTACCAATAAAACAATTGAGATTGCTGCAAAGGTAGGAATTGAACCTCGAAAAGTGATAATAGACCATGCTAATTTAGATATTATTGACCTGATTGGAGGATTTGGTGCTGTGCCCGGTCTTACAATTCGCCAAGATGGTCTTACTCCTCAAATGTTGCTAAATCATCTGGAACGTTTCCAGCGAGGAGTACTTAATAGCGACTACAGTAATCTCAGACCCAATGACCCACTGAGTGTGCCCAAGACAGTAAGATACTTAGAATTGAATCGAGCTTGCCCAGAAATTATTGAGCGAATCGCAAGATACAATGCTGAGGAAGTTTTTGGTATTTAAATCCTATGCAAGAAGTAGCTCCATAAAATGAGGAGATGAAAGTATGCCGGTCAGGCATGACCAAGATGAACTTCTTGATCTGACAATCCTTGCTTACCTCAAAAAGCTTGGACCAGAATACGCAAAACTTTTAGCGATACGTCTGGGTTTGTCCTTGGAAGAAAGCAGAAAGCGACTTCAAAGTCTGGAGGAGAGAGGGCTTATCAAGCGAGTGGAAAGAAGAATAGTTAAATATTACCATCGTCGACGAAAAAGTGTTAAACATCGAAATCACACATATTATGAGCTTACCAGGGAAGGAGAACTTTTTTTAAGAGAAGCTAAGAAGAAAATTGATATTAATTTGGGCATCGAGTATCCGAAGAGGTGAAATGGCCCCTATAATGATTTTACACAGAAAGTTCAAACTCGGTAGGCTTGAAAGAAGCTTAAGCCAACTTGCTGATCCCTCAAGAAAATTTGCACCAAGATGTGCAACGTGATAAAATTTCTCTTGAGGGAAATTTAACATTCAAAAAAATTATAGTTTTAACCAATGGAGGAAAATCGTTTATAGGGCTTTTTTTTTAATATAAGCATTTGTATAGTCCAAAACCTTCGGAGATGATGTTTTGTGCTATGGGTCGTAGGAATCAATCACAAAGTAGAAGTTGATATCAGACAAAAATTTTCTCTAACAAAGACCAAGCTACAAGAAAAGTTAATTAGCTTAAAAAAATTAGCAAATGAAGTTATAATCCTCAGTACGTGCAACAGAACAGAAATCTACTTCTTTTCAGATGAGGATGTGGACATAGAAAAAATTTTCGCTGAACTTGGCTGGGATAAGAAATATATGCATTTATTTTATATTTACAAAGACAAAGATTGTATGAAACACCTATTTGAAGTTGTATGTGGCTTTGATTCACTTTTAATTGGCGAAGAACAAATTGTTGCTCAGGTAAAAGAAGCAAAAGAGATTTCAAAGCTGGTGGGCGGTAAAAATCCAGTCCTTGAAAGGCTTTTTGAGGTAGCCTTAAAATGTTCAAAGGAGTTTCGAACAAAGTCAAGATTAAACGAGCATCCCATCACGATTGCATCAGTTGTTGGGAAAGTTTTGAAAGAATCAAATATTAGAAAAGTCGCTATAATTGGACTTGGAAATATTGGACTTTTATTTTGCAACTACTTTAAAAACTCAGATGTAGACAAAGTATTTTTAATTGGGCGCAAAAACGAGAGAATTGATCAATTTGTCAAGCTATATCCTGAAAAGTTTGAGTATTGCGATAAAAAGGATGCAATCTCAGAAGCACAGTGTCTGATATGCTCAACATCTGCACCACATGCAGTTGTCCATAAAGATGATATCCCAGAGGAAAAAAGCCTGCTTATATTTGACCTTGCTGTACCAAGAGATGTGGATGCTGAGGTATATAAACTTCCAAATGTTAAGGTAATTGATATAGACCAAGTTCATAAGATGGATACCATCAACAGGGAATTTAGGATTTCCAAGATGCAAGAGAACTACCATATAATTGAAAAATATATTGATGAATTTGTTGATTGGCTTGAGTTTAGGAAATATAAAGAATTAATTATGGATATGAAAAAGCATGCAGAACAGTTGTGCAAAATGCAGGTGAAGCACCTAAAGAATGTTAATAGCGAAGAAATAGAAAAAATTGAAAGGCTCTTGATAAGGGTGGCAAATCTATATATTGATAGGGCAATTGAGGTTTTAAAAGAAGCCCACAAAAAGGGAAGTGGTGAAATTTGCTCAAACCTAATAAAGAAGATATTCTTGAAATAGATTCGGGCTTTGAAAATCTTATGCATATTGGGCTTGTAGCAAGTAACATTAAGGTGGGGGTTATAGGAGCAGGAAAAGCTTCTTTAATAAAAACCAAAACCTTTTTAGGAGCTGGTTGCAAGGTTGAAGTTTTATCACCAACGTTTGATATTGGCTTTAGAAAGTTGAAAAGTGAATATCTTAAGCTCAGGAAGGGAAAGTTTCACAAAAGTTTTTTAAAGGATAAGCACATAGTTATTATTGGAGTGTCAAACAGAAAGCTTGAGAAAAGAATTATTTGGCACTGCAAGAGACTAAATAAACTGTATTTGGTGTGCTCTGATTATAAGCTTGGAAACTTAAGGCTTGGTGCACAAAAAAGAACTGATGAATTTGTTTTTAGCTTATCAATAAGAAGGGGAAATCCGAAACTATCAAAATATCTTGCGCAGAAAACTCTTGATTTTCTTCAGAGTTTTACCATATTCTGCAATTGGGCG
>NZ_APGP01000002.1:0-1873 GCF_000404025.1 Caldicellulosiruptor sp. F32 | reverse complement strand
AAAAAGAACATTACGATTAGATGTTGGAATAGCTGGTAACAGTGAAGGTTCAGTGAACTTAATTTTGAATCCATCACCAACGTCTGTTCCTTCATCACCGCTTGATTATGCAATATTTTCGAAAGGTGCTCTTATTACTAACAAAAACCTGACTGTGGAAAATGGCAGTGTTTATTCAGGCGGTGACATGACGATTGACGGTGGTGCGGTGTTTAATATTGACAATTTGATATCAAAAGGTGAGATGGTGATAAATCAAGATAGTGACTCGCGATGTCGTGACAACAATATAGTTGTAAGAAACATGATTTATGTAGAAAAAAGTTTGAAAGCAAATAGGATATCCCCACGCTCAACTAATATTGATGCAAAAACAATTTATGTTGGTCAGGAAATGCAATTATATGGGGCCGGTAGCTATAAGTTTGTACAATTGTTTTCCGATAGCAATGTAAAGCTAGCTGGACCGGGTGTGAACATGGAAGTTTCAGCTTTAGCAAGTATAAGAGGGACACTTGAGGTTATTGATGGAGCAACAGTAACGTTGAAAAGCAACAGTGCGGTTTACTGCAATTCATTGGTAGTACGGAATGGTTCCCGCTTGATTCTTGAAAATGGAGCAAAATTATATATAGCAACAACTCCCGATGCATCCACGATAATATCCATACAAAATAATGGTGGGACAATTTCGTATTCTTCTTCTTTTTCATATCCACCTACGCCAGCTGAGATAGATGAGATAAGAAATCGGGATTATACCAGTGGTTTGCTAACAACACCATTGCCAGCTGATAGTGTTGGTAGTCATCAGCTTGGCAGCACTGCAGACATAACTCAAACCCCACCGCAGATAGTAATATATGGTGAATCCTTTATTAACGATAATGAAGCAAGGATAGAGATATCAGACAGATTGGGATTACCAATTGTTGATTTCTCAACACTCCAGCTGCATTTAATTTCAAGAGGAAACATTACATTTGTGGGTGGCGGCTTAACCATTCTGAATGGTTCAATTATCTCCCTTGGTAATACTTTCAATATTAACACTATGGGAAATCCATATGCAGGACTAACGTTGAAGTATCAAATGCCAAGTCCACCCATTCAGCAGGACATTGAGAATAATACAGGTATTCAACCATCTCAAATAATATATACGGAGGCTGATGCAGTTGGAAGAAAAACTTTATATAACATTTTAAGACGAAACATTGTTATAAAGTAGTAGATGTGAGGATAATAAGTTTATTTAAAACAATGACGAGTGTGGTCAATTGTAATGCTCATTCAGATGGTTGTGGAGGTAGTCTTTGCAGCTTTAAATTAATAAATTTAATTACACTTGAATACAGGAGTTGAAAAATGTGCTTGAAAAACTCTAAGTTTTGTGAGATAATAATATACAGAGGATTGTGATTGCCAAAAGAGTAAAGGCATATATCGAAAGGGCAAACCTGTCGAAAGGCAGGGGCGCAAAGCCATGGGCCTGTCGGAAGTAAAACTTCCTATGGTTGCCAGGCTGCCGAAAATATGCCAAGAGATGAGTGAGATATTTAATTATTGGCAAATGGCATCTGGCGACCGCCAGATGCTTTTATTTTTATATCCATTGTTGTTTTAGTAGCAAAGAATTAATGAACAAGTGGGAAGTACGGAGAGAGTTAAGAGGAAATAGAAAATTATTGTTAGCGTTGTATTTAACTATAGTTAAGAGTTTAAGGAAGTGTGTGAAATGTTGAGAACAAATTGGGAGACCTTTAGTAAAAAAGTATTCAAAATAAATTTGAGTGGAAGTGCTTTAATTATTGTGATAATAATAATTGCTATTTTAAGCACAGTCTTACTGGGGGCGATGTCGGCTGTGTTA
>NZ_APGP01000001.1:0-14204 GCF_000404025.1 Caldicellulosiruptor sp. F32 | reverse complement strand
GATAGCTGAACTTCGTGAACAGCATAAACACCAGACGAATGAACTTCGCCACCTGCAGAAGCTCGAAAAGGACTTAGACTTCATCAAGCAGGCTCTTGAGAACGGTTACTGGAAAGTAGAGTACGAAGCACTACAAAGCGAATTAAAAATGATGTGGGATACTGCTCTAACCATTGACAATAAAACAGGGGAGGTAGTTGTTACCACTCCCAGACAGGAAAAGAAAGTTACTATTGATTTTAGCGAAGCTGGTAAACAAGTTCAAGAACAGGAAGAATTATTGACTTTTGCAATACACGGAGGTGGCAAGATTGCAACACGTCAGCTATTTGATAAGCTCCATATTACCGTTCACGTATACCATGACCGAGTGGAGGTGAGAGGGTTAATACCAATAGGGAATATCAATATTAGTTCGTTTCAGAGGGTTGTAGGTAACCTATTTGGTCTTTTGTGGCAGTTTTTTAGGGACAAGCCTTGTAATGTATACATCGCACCTTTTGATGTTTTATTTGGTGAGGAAGAAGAGCTTGATGTCAAGACAGTTTTGCAGCCAGACATTTTTGTTGTTTGTGATAAGAGCAAGTTAGATAGCAAAAGGTATTGCAAAGGTGCACCTGATTTTGTTATAGAGGTTTTATCACCGTCGAGTGTGACAGCTGATTTTGTACTCAAATACAATATTTATGAAAGATATAGTGTTAAAGAGTACTGGATTGTAAGCCCTGATGAAGAAAAAATAATTGTTTTTAGAAAAGAAAGTGAGGGTAAGTTTGGGAAAGCTATAATATATGAAAAAGGCAATATTATATCTACCACTTTATTTGAAGGTCTTTTGATAGATGTTGATGAGGTGTTCAAATGAGATCATTTTATATATTGTAACACATTTGTTTTGGCTTTTAAAGTTGAAAAAACTGAAAAATTATTATATTATGAAATAGGAAAATTTAAAGAAAGGAGAAATGAAGAGCTATGCTTGATAACTTAGAGATGATTGCACAAAACGACCCAAGCGGTATGTTTCAGGCGGTTTATAATCTTCCTGAGCAGATTCAAAAGGCTTATGAGATAGGGAAAAATATCAGCGTTGATATCAAGGCAGAGGATATAGATAAAGTTGTAATCACTGGACTTGGCGGTTCTGCAATAGGCGGGAATCTCGTAAGAGTATTTGTCTTAGACCAGTGCAAGGTACCTGTAATTGTTAACAGAGACTATGTACTGCCTGCATATGTCGACTCTAAGACACTTGTGATTGCATCAAGCTATTCAGGAAATACAGAAGAGACACTTTCTGCTTACCAGGATGCAAAGGCAAAAGGTGCAAAGATTGTGGCTATCACAACAGGCGGAAAGCTAAAAGAGATGGCTGAAAAAGATGGATATTATGTAATTACAATTCCTGGTGGGCTTCAACCACGAGCAGCGCTTGGATATTCGTTTATCCCGCTTTTGATGCTTTTTGTAAAAATTGGGCTTATTCCTCCTGTCGATGACCAGATTGAAGAGACAATAAAAGTTCTGAGCGATCTCAGAGAAAGGTACAAACCAGAGGTACCAGAAGAAAAGAATTTGGCAAAAAGGCTTACATTAAAACTCTGGAATAAACTACCAATTATATACGGAATTAGCGGTACAACAGAGGTTATTGCAGAGAGATGGAAAGGACAGATATGTGAGAACTCAAAATCACCTGCATATTTCAATGTCTTTTCTGAACTGAACCACAATGAGATAGTTGGAACAGAGTCGCCAAAGCACATCTTAGGGCTTTTTGAGATTGTAATGCTTCATGATGTTGAGGATCACAAGAGAAATGCAATTAGAATGGACATCACAAAGGATTTAGTAAAAGGTATTGTATCAGGTGTAAATGATATATATTCAATAGGAAATTCAAGACTTGCAAGGATGTTTTCACTGATTTATCTTGGAGATTATGTATCACTCTATCTTGCAACACTTTATCAAAACGATCCAACTCCTGTTAAAAAGATTGATATTTTAAAGAACAAGCTTGCAGAGATAAAGGACTAAAAAAGCCTTTTGAAAAAATTTTTAGCTGAGAGCTGATTAGAGATGTTTTTAGAAGTAGAGACGCACTGCCATACAATCGCAAGTGGCCATGCTTACAATACCTTAGAAGAAATGGTCATTGAAGCCCAAAATAAAGGTTTAAAAGGCATTTGTATTACTGACCACGGCCCTGAGATGCCAGGGTCGTGCAGTAGTTTATATTTTTACAATTTAGTTGTTGTGCCAAGAAAGATTGATGGTATAATGGTATTTAGAGGATGCGAAGCAAATATTATTGACTATGAAGGTAGTGTTGACCTTCCAGAAAGTGCCCTAAATAGGCTTGATTTTGTAATTGCAAGCTTGCATGATGTTTGTATCCCACCCGGGACAATTTTGGACCATACCAGGGCATTGATAGGTGCCATTAAAAATCCAAATATACTCTGTATTGGGCATCCAGGAAATCCCTTGTATGAGATTGATAAAGAAGCAGTTGTTAGGGCTGCAAAGGAGTACAATAAGGCTATTGAAATAAACAATGCGTCGTTTTATGTAAGAGAAAAGAGCAGGGAAAACTGTATAGAGATTTTAAAGCTTTGCAAAAAGTATGGTGTCTACATTGCAATGGGCTCAGATGCGCATTTTAAGACAGATATTGCAAGGTGTGATGTCACAAGAAAACTTATTGAAGAGTATGAGTTTCCGCATGAGCTCATAGTCAACAAAAGCCTTGAGAACTTTTTGGAGTTCTTGAGGCTTCATGGGAAAAATATTGAGTAATTAACTTTAAGAGGAGGTAAAGTTAAAATGCCACTTGTAACAACCAAAGAGATGTTTAAAAAGGCCGCTGAGGGGAAGTATGCTATTGGTGCCTTCAATGTCAACAACATGGAGATTATCCAGGGGATTGTTGAGGCAGCAAAGGAGGAACAAGCACCTCTGATTTTGCAGGTCTCAGCAGGAGCAAGAAAATACGCAAAACACGTCTATCTTGTAAAACTTGTAGAGGCAGCTTTAGAGGACTCTGGTGATTTGCCAATTGCACTTCACCTTGACCATGGCGAGGACTTCGAGATTTGCAAGGCGTGCATCGATGGCGGATTTACATCTGTTATGATTGACGGTTCACGTCTCCCATTTGAAGAGAACATTGCGCTTACCAAAAAGGTTGTTGAATATGCGCATGAGCGAGGAGTTGTTGTTGAGGCAGAGCTTGGAAAACTTGCCGGCATTGAGGACAATGTAAAAGTTGCAGAGCATGAGGCAATGTTTACAGACCCTGACCAAGCAGCAGAGTTTGTTGAAAGAACAGGTGTTGACTCATTGGCAGTTGCAATTGGAACAAGCCATGGTGCATATAAGTTCAAGGGTGAACCAAGACTTGACTTTGAAAGGCTTCAGAGAATAGTAGAAAAGCTTCCAAAGGATTTTCCAATTGTTCTTCATGGTGCATCGACAGTTTTGCCAGAGTTTGTTGAGATGTGCAACAAGTACGGTGGTAATATCCCTGGTGCAAAAGGTGTGCCAGAAGATATGCTAAGAAAGGCTGCTGAGCTTGGTGTGAGAAAGATTAACATTGACACAGATTTAAGACTTGCAATGACAGCAGCAATAAGAAAACATTTGGCAGAACATCCTGACCACTTTGACCCAAGACAGTACCTCAAGGATGGCAGAGAGGCAATTAAAGAGATGGTTAAGCATAAGCTGAGAAATGTTTTGGGATGTAGCGGAAAAGCTCCAGAGATATTGGAAGAGATTAAGAAGAACAGAGGATAAAGTTGGCTTTTGGCAAGTAAAGTGAATTTTTGTTTAAGTGAATTTTTATTTAAAGACAAAAAGAGGCTAAGGGGAATGGCCTCTTTTTCTTTTTTGTAAAATTGTATTGTTCAATACTTTGTGATAAAATACTATGTGTTATTTTAAAAATTCTTTTTTAGAAAACCATTTTATGAGGGAGGTTATAAGAAGAAGATGAAGCATATTAAAGTTATTGCAAAGAATGCTCTTTCCAAAACAGTTGTAAGCGGTGGATGTGGCGAGTGCCAGGCATCTTGTCAGTCGGCTTGCAAAACATCTTGCACAGTTGGAAATCAAGTTTGCAGAAACAAAAAGTAATTTTGGAAAAATAAAGGAATATGGGCTGTCAATTGAAGATTTGAGGCAGCCCGGTCTTGCTATTTAATCTTTTATGGGAGGAAAAATCTTTTCAAGATGATTCACGCTTTTAAAAAATTTGGCCTAAACATTGTTTTAGATGTTGCCTCTGGTTCAATCTTTACTGTGGACGATGTTGCATTTGAAGTGATAAAGTACTTTGACAAAAACAATACATTTGAGGGAGTATATGATAGTTTAGGTTTTGACAGGCATGAGATTGAAGAAGCAGTAAATGAAGTAGAAAAGCTAATTGAAGAAGGGGTTTTATTCACTGAAGATGAGTATAAGGATTTGAATCTCATTGAAAAAAGAAATCCTGTTATAAAAGCTCTTTGTCTTCACGTTTCGCACGACTGTGATTTAAGATGTAGGTACTGTTTTGCTTCGACCGGGAGTTTCAAACAGGAAAGAAAGCTTATGAGCTTTGATGTTGGGAAAAAGGCAATTGACTTTTTGCTCAAAAACTCTGGTTCAAGGAAGAATTTAGAGGTTGACTTTTTTGGTGGAGAGCCTCTTTTGAATTTTGAGACTGTCAAAAAGATTGTTGAGTATGCAAGAGAAGAAGAGAAGAAGTATGGCAAGTATATATCTTTTACACTGACAACAAATGCAACCGCTCTTAATGATGAAATTATTGAATACTTGAATGAGAATATGGAAAATGTTGTGTTGAGCCATGATGGAAGACCTGAAGTAAATGATTTTATGAGAATTGACAGAGAGGGCAGAGGCACTTATGACGTGATTACACAGAATATTTTGAAGTTTATACAAAAGCGAAATGGGAAAACTTATTATGTGAGAGGAACATTTACTTCAAAAAACCTCGACTTTTCAAAAGATGTTTTACACCTTTACAATCTTGGTATAAGAGAAATTTCTGTTGAACCTGTTGTTTTAGACGTAAAAAGTCCATGGGCTATTTTGCCGCAGCATGTAGAAAGGATAAAAGAAGAGTATGATATCTTGGCACAAGAGTATGTAAGTGCGAAACTAAAAGGGGAAGGATTTAACTTCTTCCATTTCAATATAGACCTTGCTGGGGGGCCGTGTGTATCAAAACGCCTAAGCGGCTGTGGTGCTGGGTTTGAATATGTTGCAATTGATCCTGACGGTAATATCTTTCCTTGTCATCAATTTGTTGACAAGCCGCAGTTTAAACTTGGAACAGTGTTTGATGGGATTACACGGGCTGATTTAGTTGAAGAGTTTAAGAAAAACAATGTATATGAAAAAGAGGAGTGCTCAAGCTGCTGGGCAAGGTTTTACTGTAGTGGAGGGTGTGCTGCTGCAAATTACAATATGTGCGGTGATATCAAAAAATCGTATACCGTCTCTTGTGAACTTGAAAGAAAGAGGGTGGAGGTTGCAATAGCTGCAAAACTATACCTTATGGAAAAGGGGATTGAAGGTTAAATGATTATTACTTATAAAGGTAAAACACCAAAGATTGCACAAAGTTGCTACATTGCACCAAACGCAACCATAATAGGCGATGTCGAGATTGGAGAAAATTCAAGTGTATGGTTCGGCTGTGTTATAAGATGTGAGGAAAACAGGATTGTAATTGGCAAGAATACAAATATCCAAGATTTGACCACAATCCACACTGATCATTGCTGCTCTGTCATAATTGGTGATGATGTAACAATTGGTCACAATGTAGTGCTGCATGGTTGCGATATAGGAAATAATGTACTTGTTGGTATGGGCTCTATAATAATGAATGGAAGCAAAATAGGTAACAATGTCTTAATTGGTGCAGGGAGCCTTATTACTCAAAATACAATTATTCCACCAAATACACTTGTATTTGGGAGACCTGCAAAGGTTATAAGAGTGCTGACGCAAGAGGAAATAGAACGAATAAGGATTTCTGCAAAAGAGTACATTGAACTTAGCAATGATTATAAAAATATTTGTAAATAGTAAGCTTAGTTTGTTGACTTTAGACTAATTTAAGGATTATAATACTAAAAGGACTGTAATGTTAAAAATGAAACTGAGTTTGTAAGCTTTCACAACAAGTAGAAAGAAAGGAGAAAGGGTTATGCAAAATAGGAGCTTGGCACAGTTTTTGATAGCAAGCCTCATAATCGCCTTTGCATTTTACATAGTCTTTTTTGGTCTGAATATCGGAACGGCAAGCATACCATCAGTGAAAGATGTGATAAGATATGGGCTTGATTTAAAAGGTGGGGTATATATTGTTTATGAGGCAGCAAAGGAAAATCCAACAAAAAGGGAAATGGAATCAGCTGTCCAGCTAATTCGTACAAGGCTTGATATGAGAAACTTTTATGATGCAACCGCAACTTTGCAGGGTTCAAAGAGAATCAGGGTAGAAATTCCAGGTGTCAAAGATCCTGACGAGGCTATTCAATATATAGGGAGAACAGCATTGATTGAATTCAAAGGTCCTCAGGGTGATTTGATTGTCTCAGGTAGAGATGTGGTTGATGCATACGCTCAGCAGACAGCAGCAGGCTATGTAGTTGCTCTTAAATTTAACAAAGAAGGAACTAAGAAATTTGCAGAGGGGACAAGAAAGTACCTAGGGCAGAATATTGGAATTTATTTAGATGGTAAATTAATATCAAATCCAACAGTTGAAGAGGAGATTACAAATGGCGAAGCCATAATTAGGGGTATGAAAGATTTAGAAGAAGCAAAGACATTGGCCCAGCAAATCAAAGCAGGTGCACTGCCATTTGCTTTAAATGTTGTAGAAAGCAGGGCGATAGGACCATCTTTGGGTAATGAAGCCTTGAGGACAACATTAAAAGCAGGTATTATAGGACTTCTTTTGGTATTCTTATTTATGATAATCTTTTACAGGCTGCCAGGGTTGATTGCAGATATTGCATTAGTTGCATATGTTGTTATACTTGTTGCAATAGTAGGGTACGCAAAAATAACACTTACCCTCCCTGGTATTGCGGGTATAATTCTTTCTGCCGGCATGGCAGTGGATGCTAACATCTTGATATTTGCAAGAATGAAGGAAGAGCTCCGAGCTGGAAAAACACTAAAAGCTGCAATGGATGCGGGGTTTAGACGTGCACTAAATGCTGTCATAGACTCAAATATAACAACAATCATAGCAGGACTTGTGCTTTTATTCCTTGGTACAGGTCCAATCAAGGGTTTTGCCTGGACACTTACAATAGGTATTGTTGTTTCATTCTTTACTGCAATTACTGTCACAAGGTTCTTGCTTGTATCTATCATAAACACAGGGTTTTTCAAGGATATGAGATGGTATGGCAGTAAGAAAACCAGGGAGGTGCGCGCGTAATGACAAATATTGATTTTATGGGCAAGAGAAAGTATTTCTATGTTCTGTCAATCTTGGTTATGATAATAGGCCTTATTTCATATATAATTCAAGGGTTTAACTATGACATAGATTTTACAGGTGGTACTGTACTTGAGATTAACCTTCACAAAGTTCCAAGTGCTGCTGAGATTACTGATTTAGAGAAGTTGACAAAACAGATTACAGGAACACAGACACCTATTGTCAGAAAGGTTGAAGATGGAAAAAAGATTATGATAAATGCACATGAGGTACATGGTAAAAAAAGAACAGAGCTTTCGAAAGAGACACGTGACAAGCTTTTTAATGCTATAGCTAAAAAGTACAATCTCAAAAAAGAAGATTTGGTTTCATACCAAAATGTTGGTGCTGTTGTATCGTCTGAGCTAAAATCTCAGGCTATCTGGGCTGTTGTGATAGCTTCAATCCTGATGCTAATCTACATTGCAATAAGGTTTGAGTTTAAATTTGGTACAACAGCGGTTGCAGCACTTTTGCATGATATTTTGATAATGTTAACTGTATACACTTTATTTAGAATTCCTCTTAACTCAACCTTTATTGCAGCAATATTGACTGTTGTTGGTTATTCAATAAACGACACCATTGTCGTGTTTGACAGGATAAGAGAAAATAGAAGAATTCAAGGAAAAATGGATTTAAAAGACCTTGTAAATCTGAGCATGAATCAGACAATAGGAAGGTCACTTTCAACTACTGCAACTGTTATAATTGTATTGTTTGTGCTGTACCTGATGGGTGTTCAATCAATAAAAGAGTTTGCTCTGCCACTGTTGATAGGTATTACATCTGGTACTTATTCGTCAATATTTATAGCAACTGCGCTGTGGTTCGACTGGGAAAGGAGTACAAGAAAGAAACTTCAGGCAAAACCAAAGAGAGCTTAATATTTTGTATATAGCTTTATTTGTTAAGTTTTAAAAAGCTCTTGCGAAAGTCTCTTTCGTAAGGGCTTTTTTAAAATGTCTTTATTTATTTTTATTTTTTGGAGGAATTTTTATGAGAAAAAGAACAGAGCATAGAATCAGAATTATTCCACTTGGAGGCTTAAACGAGATTGGCAAGAACATGACAGTGGTTGAGGTAGACGATGAAATTGTTGTAATTGACTGTGGTCTTGCGTTTCCAGAAGATGAAATGCTTGGCATTGACCTCGTTATACCTGATGTGTCGTATTTAGTGAAAAATAAGGAAAAGGTAAGAGCACTGATACTGACACATGGACACGAAGACCACATAGGAGCAATTCCATATGTTTTAAGAGATTTGAACATTCCTATTTATGGAACAAAGCTTACCCTTGGTCTTGTTGAGATAAAGCTATTAGAGTTTGGTATAGACCTAAACTCTGTAAAGCTCTTTACTGTCAAAGCTGGCGATGTGATTAGTTTTAACAATATGCGAGTGGAGTTTATCCGAACAACACACTCCATTGCAGACTCTGTTGCAATTGCTATACACACGCCACTGGGTGCTATTGTTCACACAGGTGATTTTAAAGTTGACTTTACACCAATTGAGGGTGAGCCAATAGATTTGATTAGGTTTGCAGAGCTTGGCAAGCAAGGCGTGTTAGCACTTTTGTGTGACTCGACAAATGCTGAACGCCCTGGTTTTACTCTTTCTGAAAAGACTGTTGGCGCTACCTTTGATAGGATATTTTCTCAAGCTCAAGGAAGAGTCATAGTTGCAACATTTTCATCACACATTCACAGAGTCCAGCAAGTGATAAACTCTGCAGAAAAACAAGGGAGAAAGATTTGTGTCTTGGGGAGAAGTATGGTAAATGTTGTTAATAAGGCGCTTGAGCTTGGATATTTGAAGATGCCTGATGGGATGCTGGTTGATGTTGATGAGCTTGAAAACTATCCGCCCAATAAGATAGTGCTTATTACAACAGGTAGCCAAGGCGAGCCAATGTCGGCTCTTTCGCGTATGGCTTCTGCTGAACATAAAAAGGTTGGTATAATTCCAGGGGATGTTGTGATAATCTCAGCTGCGCCAATTCCTGGTAATGAGAAGTTTGTCAACAGGGTAATAAACGATCTTTTCAAACAGGGTGCACAGGTGATTTATGAAGACATCGATGATATTCACGTGTCGGGTCATGCATGCCAGGAAGAGATAAAGCTTATACACAATTTAACACGGCCAAAATATAGTGTGCCTGTACATGGGGAGTTCAAGCACTTAATCCACCATGCTAAACTTGCAATGGAACTTGGAGAAAAAAATGTTTTTGTTTTAGAAAATGGTAAGGTACTTGAGATAACAAAAGATTCTGCAAAGGTTGTTGGTATGGTCCAGGCAGGAAATGTGCTTGTTGACGGGCTTGGTGTTGGTGATGTTGGGAATGTGGTGTTGCGTGACAGGCGTCATCTTGCTCAAGATGGACTTTTCATTGTGGTTCTCACAATTGATTCATCAACAAGAGATGTAATTGCTGGGCCAGAGATAATCTCAAGGGGGTTTATCTATATAAAAGAGTCTGAGCCACTAATTGAAGAGGCAAAAAAAGTGATAAAGGATGTTTTGTACTTCTGTAGCAAAAACGATATCACAGAACCAAATGCTATAAAGGTTATATTAAAAGATAATCTAAAGAATTTCTTGTTTGAAAAGACACGCAGAAATCCTATGATAATTCCTATAATAACCGAGATTTAACTATAGAAGTTGTTTTTGCATATAATGATAAAAGATACGGTTTTAAAAAAAGTGATAGAAATGTTCAAGTCGTCTGATTTGAGAGAGAAAGATGTGATAAATATATCAGACGGTAAAAAACTTGGAAAGGTTTGTGATTTAGAGGTGAATGTTAAAACAGGCAAAGTTGATGCTATTGTTGTCCCTGCGCCTTTTTCTGTAGGAAGTATCTTTTCAAAAGAAAAAGACTATGTAATTCCATGGGATAGGATAAAAAAGATTGGTGAAGATGTGATTCTGGTTGAGATATAAAAAGGGCTGTCTTGGGCAAAAAGTGACAGCCCTGTTATTTTTATAAGTTAAATTACCTCAAATCTCTACTGTCAAAAGATACTCACCGGTTTCATCTGCTTCGCATACCACACAGCCATCACCATCTACAATTAAGCTGTGTCCAAGACTTATCATATTTAAATGAGGTCCTACTGCATTTGCTAAAAATACAAAGTACCCATTTTCTACAGCTCTTGTTATAGGGATAGCTTTATTTTTGTCAATCTTCCACCTTGCCTCTTTTGGACTGTAAAAATGTGCAGCTAAAATGAACACACCACTGCAGCCAGCTTCTTTATATTTTTTGAATATTTCATAGAAGTTTTGGTCTCTGCAGATTGCAATGCCAAATCTTTTCTGCTTGAATTCAAATACAAGAGTTTCTTCGCCTTGCGAGAATATCTTCTTTTCAAGCTCAGTTGGATGAATCTTATCATATTTCAAGCTTTCACCTGTTGGGAAGATTACTGTTGCTCTGTTAAATAGCTTGTCTTCATGTTTAAAAGGGTGGCCTATTATGCTGCAGATTGAATATTCTGTGCACTTTTTTGATACTTCTTCTAAAGAAGTTAACACTATTCTATTCAAATCTTGAGATTGTAAAAGTTCAATGTTATAACCTGTCAGCGCCATCTCAGGGAAACACACCAAATCCACTTGTTCGTCTTTCGCTTTATCCAAAAAGTATAGTATTTTGTGGAGGTTGTTTTCCAGCAAATCGCAAATTTTCATCTGAACAACTCCAGTCTTCAATTCCTATCATCCCCTCAATATTTTTTTAAAAGACCATCCACCAATTTCTATTTTGACTTTATGATATCACTTTTTCAAGAGAGAAGTCTATTGTCCATTTTAGACAACTGCCAACTTGCTCAAAAAAGAATATTCTTCTTTTCATATTTCGCCACAATAGATATAATATAAAAGAATGGGGAATAGTAAAAAGTCTTTTTAGAGAGAGGGTGCAAGGATTTGAAACCAAATCATGAAAAACTAATCATAGAAGGAGGATATCCCCTTTTTGGAGAGGTTCCAATAAATGGTGCAAAAAATGCTGCAGTTGCTGTGATTCCTGCTGCCCTGATGACGGAGGGAGAGAGCATAATTGAGAATCTCCCCCTGATTGAAGATGTGTTTGCTATGGATGATATACTTTTGCGGCTTGGAGCAAAGATTGAATATGACAATCATTCATTAAAGATAGATGCAAGCAATTTACAAAGTTATGTAGCGCCATATGAAAGTGTGAGAAAGATAAGAGCTTCGTACTACCTGATTGGAGCGCTTCTTACCCGCTTTGGCAAGGCAGAGGTTGCAATGCCGGGCGGGTGCAATTTTGGTGCCCGTCCAATTGATCAGCATATAAAAGGTTTTAGAGCGCTTGGTGCTGATGTTAAGATTGAAAATGGTATGATAAAGGCATATGCAGAAGAACTTGTTGGAACTAAAATCTATTTAGATGTTGTGTCTGTTGGTGCCACAATTAATCTCATGCTTGCAGCTGTGAAGGCAAAGGGTACCACAATAATAGAAAATGCAGCAAAAGAGCCTCATGTTGTTGATGTTGCCAATTTCCTGAATGCTATGGGTGCAAAGATTAAAGGAGCAGGGACTGATGTCATTAGAATTGAAGGTGTGAAAGAGCTGCACCCTACAAGATACGCGATCATTCCCGATCAGATAGAAGCTGGTACATATATGATAGCTGCATGTGCAACAAAGGGACACATTAGAGTAAAAAACATAATCCCCAAGCATTTAGAGTCACTGACTGCAAAGCTACTTGAAATGGGTGCTGAGGTGAATGTATTTGAAGACAGCATTGAGGTGAGATGCAAAGAAAGGCTAAGGGCCTCCAGTATAAAGACAATGCCATATCCGGGTTTTCCAACTGATCTTCAGCCCCAGATGACAGTGCTTTTAAGCCTTTGCAGTGGAACAAGCATTGTCACAGAAGGTGTGTGGGAAAACAGGTACCAGTATGTAGACGAGCTAAAAAAGATGGGGGCAAATATCAAGGTTGAAGGAAGAGTTGCAGTTGTGGAAGGTGTTGAAAGTTTGCAAGGTGCAGAGGTTTCAGCAGTTGACCTTAGGGCTGGTGCTGCCTTAATTGTTGCAGGACTTGCCGCAAAAGGAAAGACAGTAATATACAATACAAAGAATGTAGACAGGGGCTATGAGAATATAGATTATAAACTCAAACTTTTAGGGGCAAGAGTCTCAAGAGTTTAAAGCAAAAGGGGAAAGAGCATAATGTCTTATGAAATAATCTTTTGTCCGCTTTATAGCGGTAGCAGTGGAAATGTAATCTTAATTTCATACAAAGACACGAGCATCTTGGTGGATGCAGGTGTGAGTTTTAGAAAGCTAACATGCGCTTTGAATAAAATTGGCTTTAACAAGAAAATTGATGCCATTTTACTATCCCACGACCATTCTGACCATGTGAAATGTGCAGGTGTTTATTTTAGAAAGCTGAATGTGCCAATTATAACAAACCACAAGACATGGGAAGCTGTAAAAAACTCACTTGGCAAGGTTGACGAAAGAAATGTACATCTGATTGAGACAGGGACAAGCTTTTCAGTCGGGAGCATTGGCATTGAGACATTTTCAATTCCACACGATGCAAAAGATCCAATGGGCTTTTGCTTCTATCTGGGGAGAAAAAAGATTTCAATATCAACCGATTTGGGGCATGTAAATGAGAAGGTTGCTCAGAAGATTGATTTTTCTGATATTATTCTACTTGAGTCGAACCACGATATTGAGATGTTGTTGACAGGTCCTTATCCTTATTATTTAAAGCAGAGGATAAAAAGCGATATTGGACATTTGTCAAATGAGCAGGCAGCACAGATGATTTTAAAGCTAAACCTTGAAAAGACAAAGAGGATTTACTTGGGGCATCTGAGTGAGGAGAATAACCACCCTGATGTTGCGCTGATGACCGTAAAATCCATCTTAAAAGAAAAAGGCGTGTTTGAGAGTTTTGATTTTAGCTTAGATGTGGCACAAAGATATCAGCCATCTTTGTGCTCTGTATTATAAAAATAGTATACATATAAAGTTTTTAAATGGAGGGAGAGATAAAATTGAAATTAGCAATTGGGGCTGACCATGCAGGTTTTAGATTAAAAGAGGCTGTAAAGAAGCATCTTGACAAAAGAGGAATTGAGTACAAGGATTTTGGCACATATTCAGAAGAGTCTTGTGATTATCCAGACATTGCAAGGGATGTAGCAGTTGCAGTTAAAAAGGGCGAGTTTGACTTTGGGATTTTAATCTGTGGTACAGGCATTGGTATTTCTATTGCTGCAAATAAAATAAAAGGCATTAGAGCTGCCCTTTGCCATGACACATTCTCAGCAAAGGCAGCACGTGCGCATAATAACGCAAACATCCTTGCGATGGGTGCAAGGGTTATTGGAGAAGGGCTTGCATGTGAAATTGTGGATAGTTTTCTGTCTGCCCAATTTGAAGGTGGAAGGCACCAAAGAAGAGTTGACAAGATACATGAGATTGAAAATACGCAGGATTAAATAACAATTTATAGAATTTACAGAAAGGAGAAGAGCTTAATGATTGAGTATAAGAAGAATGTGTATGTTTTTGATCACCCGCTGATTCAGCACAAACTCACATTGATTCGAGACAAGAACACAGGTAGCAAAGAGTTCAGAGAGCTTGTTGAAGAGATAGC